>JACCWN010000050.1 GCA_013697625.1 Legionella sp. | reverse complement strand
GGTCCAGAGATCTAATGCCAGAGCAAGATCCCTGGATCCCGCGGACAAGCCGCGGGACGTCGAACGAAGGTGTAAAATGAGTTTCGCGCCAGCGACTAATTAACCAAATTCATCAGTGGTGGATCTTACCCTACCTAATCGATTTAGTAAAATAAGTAGTTTGTCATCTCTAGTTTTATTTTGAAGAATAAATTGTCCATTACTCATGGACCTAGCCGGCGTATTAGAAAAAGTAATTTGCTTTGATGACTGAAAACCTTTCCAAGTTATGTGCCAATTCGGGTGTTGCCACTCCCAATGTTGAATGCGCCTTTTTTGATTTGTTTTTTTTTCTACTTGAATTAGCAACATACCTTTGGACCAGTCTAATTCTGGATCAACGGGCACTAAATTTACGGAGCTGCCTAATTGAATGGCCTTAAGTTTTGCATAATATACAATGGTTTTGATCTCGTCATACATGACTTGTTTTTCATTTTTCTGCTTTAATAAGCCAAAAGATGCTGTTCCAATCAAAGTCAATACACTCAATATTGTCATTGTGAAGAGGAGCTCAATGAGGGTAAAACCTTTAATTCGCAGACTAATATTCATGATTTCATTAAAATGCCTTTAAAACAAAACATCAAAGACAAATCTTTTGGTGTAGAGACTGGATATAAAGTAAAGATTCTAACAGTTTCTTTTTAGCAAGAAAACTTGTTAATAAAATTTCAGGAGCTGGACTTAAAATTAGCGGGCAATCAAACTGCAAATTATTTTTTAATACATTCGAGTCAACTCCTAAATTTATTATAGCCAAAGGGCTTGAACTGCTGATGTGTAGTTGAAAATTTTCAAGATCCCTCTTCATTTGTGTAGGGTCAAGAGTAATTGATATAAACTCTATGTTTAACAAGTGAATAAAATCCATAATCGCTTTTAATAGAAATTGAGCTTGTTTACTTTGATTTGCCGGATTACAAAAAATGATTTTTGAACCATCAGCAATAGATTGGTTAGACTCATCAGAGTAGACTTGATTTTTATTTATCCACGGGGTTATGCCCAGTTGATTTAGATAATATAGCGTTAAGGGCTTATAGAACATGTTTCTACTAAAGAGTGGTATGGTTTTTTTAGATTGTATCTAAATTGAGCGACACAATACAAGTTTAGAATGACAAATTGTTCTTAAGCCTGTCATTTAACAAGCCCTCAATGATAAATCTAATATGCTTCATGTATACGTAGGCAAAATGTAGAAGATAATAAATAATTTATTTCATTTTGCCTACTTTTGTATCTAAGATAAAACTTAAATCTGTAATACATTGAACATGCAATCAGTTTTGATAAAGGAGTTGCCTTTATAATAACTAGTCTTTCATAGGTGCATGTACAATGGGTTTGCACTCATCAATCATCCAGACAAATTGCGCCCCAACCAAATCTGCGTGATTTCTACCCCTAGCATTCACTGTAAAGGTGGACGAAGGTCCCAATGGATCTGTTCTATTTATTTCAGAATCCGAAGTGCCAAATAAATGCGAATAGCCAAAATCAATTCCTAAATTAGGACGGAATTGGTAATGAGCGCCAATGGATAATCCCCACCTATTAGTATCCGGCAAGCGCACATCTCTATCTATATTATTAGTTGGCGTTTGATCATACCCCCCACCAAATCTCAGCATAAAGGTAGGACATATGTAATAATTTGCACCTAAGGCTGCACGCCAAGTATCTCTAAAATTTTGTGGAGAAGGCGCATTGACTAGAGTTTGAGTTACAGCTGTTGTAGAACTGATATCAACAGCTGCTACATTATTTAACTGAATAATATCAAAAGTGCTCCAGCCTGTGTAAACAATAGAAGCTAATAAGGCAAAGGTTTCATTCACATCATGATAAGCGCTTAAAGTAAGTACATCGGGTAAGCTGATTGAGTTGCTAAATAAGTGAGGAGAAACAAAGGTGCCAACCAAAGCTGGATCATCGCCTAATGATTCAATGGTGGCTAAAACCCCAGTTAATGTACTGCTTCCATAGAAACGATGAGTCATTTTAGATTGATAATTTAAACCTATACGAGTACGGTCTGCATTAAACATGCCTAACAATCCTGCGTGGAAACCTACAGCAAAGGAATCGCCCTCATTGTAACTTAAAGAATCTACCCTATTTACAGGTTGATCACCAAATTGCAATACAGACGGTGCACCCAATACCCGATTGAATTTGACTTGTGCATATTGTAAATCTAATCCTGCACCTATGGAAAACGTATCTGACAAACGACCACCCAGTTGGGGTGATAAATTCACCGTTTTTAAATCCGTATAGGTTGCCTCATATCGCACAGGAGAAGTTTCTCCCCAATCTGTAGCCAAACCAAAGGGTGAAACCAAGCTCAGACCAAAGGTGAGTCTTTCTCCAAGCGGTAAAGCATAATGTGCTGAGGGTACAAAAGCATTTTTTGAGGATTGGATATTTTCAAAATTTTCAACATAACTTAGACTGGCAGGAGAAGGAGCAGGAAATCCAGTAGTTGTGAAAAAGGTACTTGTACCCGATAATTTAGCAACAGGAAAGACACCTACGCCCCCACCCACCAATTCTTGATTCCGTATTAAAACCAAACCGGCTGGATTATACCATCCTGTAGAAGCATCGGCAGCTTCTGCTGCGACTCCTGCAGCAAAATTCCCTACTGAATACCCATTATCTTCCATATATAGGGAAAATCCCCCTGAATGGCAAATATTTGTTGTTATAATTCCTAATACGGCTGCAGAAACTAGGGTTTTAAAAGGTTTATGCATGTTGTTCCCTCCACGCTTTACTAAAAGATTCTACTGATTTGAATGGAAGTCGATAATAAATGAAAACCATTTGTTTTCAAGCTTTTATTAAAAACTTTTTCCTATTAACTCAATAAATAATCATTCCGGACGCATAATGTATTTATTGACTGCATCCTGTTTAATTAATTTTATTATGTGTTTTATACTTATAACTTATGCTGAGGGAGGTTTTTAAAATCGGGTGTAATTGGTTTCGAAGACCATTAAATCCTTAAATCAATGGCAGTGAGCCTTGGGAGCTTCAGATAACCTTTCTTCATTCACACATAAGCAATTACTTGAGGATTATAGAGCATTGCTCGTTTATCTGGAGGTGGTATTGCTGGTATTGGCACATTTTGATAATTTCTGTAGTTTACCCCCCTGTGAGGGGTGGTAAATATGTTTGATAGACTTCTGAAAGAAGTATAATCATGCGTGTGCTCTGTATTAACTGGTTCAACCAAAGAAAAATTATCTGCCGCATTGGTTATATTGATAGAGCTCGAGCATAGGAGGAGACATAGAAGAGATAAAGTACGAGTAGTGCGCATAGTAACTTCCTTGACTAAAATATTCTCTTCTTTAATAGTAGCAAAAAAACCACAAAATTTTTATTATATATTTTTTTATTTTCAACAGCAGTCAGCAAATATGTCTGCTATAATTACAAAAAATAAAAAAAGGAATCAACATGAATAATCTAAGAACCAGATTGTCTCTATCTAGTTTATTTATCATAGTATCATCTAACTTTTTATATGCCCCTTTCTCACAAGCAACAAAAGCACTCCCAGGTAGCCAATTAGCGGTTTATCTAAACGTAGGATTGTCCAGTAGATATGATCCCTCAACATATTGTTGCTCTGATTATGACAACCATGAGTGTACGACAAGCAGTCAAGTGCTAGATCATGTTTGTCACTGATTGTATTTATTGTGGTTCTCCATTCCAATAAGTACATTTAAACCCTTATTTATAGTCAAAGATGATGAAGTATTTAAATAGGCCGCCATTTTGTAAGTTTTTAATAAAGTATATTACCTGAATGTAAAAGAGGTACTTTTCTCATGAACCTGAGTGATATCATCATAATGATAAAATAATTAATAAGATAACACATGCCTTTTTTTAAAAAACCAGAAGAACACATTGCCGACGCAAAAACTATATTACTAAAACGTGATAAACTTCGTCTATCTATAATGTTAATTGACTCCAGATTACTAGAATTCAAAAAAGAAATGGAAAACCATGACTTAGATGAAAAGCAGGTGGAAGAGCAATATAGGCAGTTTGCTAGCACTCTGTATTCTTGCGTAACCAAAGCACAAGAATCTGTTTTTTTAGTCATTGATAAATACATCAATAATCCAAACTATTATCCTGTAGGTGTTACAGTAAAACTCGCACCCGACCCCAGCGAATTTTTACTTTTCTCAAGGATGCGTAAATTGAGTGGTGTTTTATTACTTGTCTCCCTACCACTATTTTTTATGCACCCTGTAGCTGCAGGATTAATATTAGCAGGTGGCTTGATGCTACTCTTACCCAGCATTCTGTATTTTGTAAACCCCGACCGCCTAAATGTGGCCGAAAAAAAAGAAGACGACAAAAGAATTTTTGATACAATTAAGCGCATCATGACCGAGCCTGAATTGGTAACAAAAAACACAGAAGAAGACCTCACAGGACAATTATACCCCCGCTTATCGGCATAAGATGCATTAAATTTGCCGCTTTCCTTCGAGTATAAATAAAGTAACTGATAATCGGCTTACCTTTTAAACCATTGTAAATTTCAGGAAAATGTGAGCTTTACATTTGGTTTAATAACTATTTTAAAAGACTTCATGATAATTGATGAAATTTGAGATATTATGTTTTTTTTGAATTTGGAGTTTTGTATGAAAGTAGGTCATGACAGTTTATCAACAAAAAGCCAACTGGATGTCGATGGTAAAATTTATCATTATTACAGCCTTAAAATAGCTGAAAGTAAACATTTCAAAGGCATAAGCCGACTGCCATACTCTTTGAAAGTACTTTTTGAAAATCTTTTACGATTTGAAGATGGCAAAACAGTCAGCACCAAGGATATTCAAGCCATTGCAGAATGGGTGAATAAACAAAGCTCCCAGAATGAAATTGCCTTTAGACCTACTCGGGTTTTAATGCAGGATTTCACTGGTGTACCTGCAGTTGTTGATTTGGCAGCCATGCGCGCAGCCATTGTGGAGCTAGGCGGTAATCCGGACAAAATTTCACCTTTATCTCCTGTCGATTTAGTCATTGATCATTCCGTTATGGTTGATAAATTTGGTACTCCTGACTCTTTATCTGTCAATACCGACTATGAAATAGAACGTAATCATGAACGATATGAGTTTCTACGCTGGGGACAAAAAGCCTTTGATAATTTTCAAGTGGTGCCACCAGGCACCGGCATTTGTCATCAGGTCAATTTAGAATATCTAGCCAAAACAGTCTGGCATAGTGAAGATGATGGCATAACTTACGCTTACCCAGACACCTTGGTGGGCACAGATTCGCATACAACGATGATCAATGGTTTGGGTGTGTTGGGTTGGGGAGTTGGGGGAATTGAGGCGGAAGCCGCCATGCTTGGCCAGCCTGTGTCCATGCTCATTCCAGAAGTCATAGGATTTAAATTAACAGGGAAATTAAGAGAAGGCATCACTGCCACAGACTTGGTGTTGACGGTCACCCAATTGCTTAGAAAGCAAGGGGTAGTCGGTAAATTTGTGGAATTTTATGGGCCAGGTCTAGGTGATCTACCCTTGGCAGATAGAGCAACTATATCCAATATGGCCCCAGAATATGGCGCAACCTGTGGATTTTTCCCAGTAGACAAAGAAACAATTCGCTATCTAGAATTAACAAACCGTGACCCACATACCATTGCTTTGGTGGAAGCCTACTCCAAAGCCCAGGGCATGTGGTATGACCATGATTCTGAAGATCCAATTTTTACAGATTGCTTGCATTTAGACTTAGATTCAGTTGAGCCTTCCTTGGCAGGTCCCAAAAGACCCCAGGACAAAGTGAATCTCCAAACCCTACCCATTGCTTTTAATGATTTTTTAGAAGAAGTTGGGAAGATGCCTGAAGAACAGGCAACATTTACAGTGAAAGACAAAGCCTTTCATTTAAAGCACGGGCATGTGGTCATTGCCGCTATAACCAGTTGTACCAACACCTCTAACCCCAGTGTTCTAATGGCTGCGGGTTTGCTTGCAAAAAAAGCTTTAGAAAAAGGTCTACAACGCAAACCCTGGGTTAAATCCTCCCTGGCTCCAGGTTCCAAAGTGGTAACTGATTATCTGAGGTCTGCGGGTTTACAAACTTATTTAGACCAGTTGGGTTTTAATTTAGTAGGGTATGGATGTACAACTTGTATTGGTAATTCAGGTCCATTGCCAGATGCTATAGCCAACTGCATAACAGAAAATGATTTGGTGGTCTCAGCTGTACTGTCTGGAAATCGAAATTTCGAAGGTCGAGTTCATCCTCAAGTCAGAGCAAATTGGCTGGCCTCCCCCCCATTAGTGGTAGCTTACGCCTTAAGTGGAACTACCTGCTCTGATTTAACCACAAGTCCTCTAGGCAAGGATAAAGCAGGACAGGACGTGTATTTAAAAGATATTTGGCCAAGTAATGCTGAGGTTGCAGCTGAGGTTGCTAAGGTTACCGATGAAATGTTTCACAGAGAATATGCTGATGTTTTTAAAGGTGATGTCCATTGGCAATCAATAAAAACCAGCGAAGGTAAAACCTATGAGTGGGACCCTAAATCCACCTACATTCAACGACCTCCCTTTTTCGATGAGCTAAAAGTGAAACCTGAAGCAATTAAGCCCATTGAAAAAGCGTATATTTTGGCTTTATTTGGCGATTCAATTACAACCGATCACATTTCTCCGGCCGGATCAATCAAGTCCAGCTCACCTGCTGGTATGTATCTGAAAGCCCAAGGGGTTCATGAAAAAGATTTCAACTCCTATGGATCACGCCGGGGAAATCATCAAGTAATGATGCGTGGCACCTTTGCAAACATTAGAATTCGCAATGAAATGACACCTGGTGTTGAAGGTGGAGTTACTCGTTACATACCTAATGGCGAGATTATGCCCATATACGATGCTTCCATGCTCTATCAAGAACAAAAAGCAGATCTAGTCGTTATTGCTGGTAAAGAATATGGCACCGGTTCATCTAGAGATTGGGCTGCAAAGGGTACCAACTTACTAGGTGTGAAAGCAGTCATCACGGAAAGCTTTGAGCGTATACACCGTTCAAATTTGATCGGTATGGGCATTTTGCCGCTTCAATTTTGTGATGGTGTCACACGTAAAACTTTAAAATTAGAAGGCAATGAACGCATCAGTATCGATGTATCCGATGCAATCAAACCTGGGACCTTATTGTCAATTATAATTGAACGTCAAAATGGAGCCCTTGAATCTGTTAAAACTTTATGTCGCATTGATACGCTTGATGAATTAAATTATTATAAAAATGGTGGTATTTTGCACTATGTGCTACGACAACTATCTGCAAAATAAAAAATCAAATTAGCATCCCTGCGTTCAGACAGGGGTGCTTGTTTACATCACCTTCAAGTTGAGGTCCTACAGTCCTCTAAGCCTAAATGATTAGTCAATGATAGTTCACTCGCAAATTATTAATTCTCGCTGGTATGGGTATAGGACGATTGCCGGAACATAGGATTGAAAATGAATTGGCAGAGGGTTCTTTAATACAATTAGATGCCAAAATGTATTCAATTGTAACTATGAAGCTGTATGCCATGCGTCTAATATACCGAGAACCTGGTCTAGTCGCCGAACAGGCTTGGCAAACATTAAAAACAAAGTATACTGAAAATCCTAAAAAAAATAGGAAATCACCCAGTGTCTAGACATCAACGTATTGAACAAAAAATAACTCAAGCATTGGCTCCAATTTTTTTAAATATTGAAGACGAGTCAAGCAACCATCACGTTCCAAAAGATGGAGAAACGCATTTTAAAGTGACCCTGGTTTCACCAAACTTTAACCATTTAGGCAGAATACAACGTCATAGACTAGTCAATCAGTTGCTAGAAAGTGAATTTGGTCTAGGTCTTCATGCCCTAAGTCTACATTTATACACCATGGAAGAATGGGAAGCCGCCGGAAAATCCACCTTAAAGTCCCCAGCCTGTAAAGATGGATTTGGACATTAAATCATTTTTAATGAATCTAATGGAATGGAGCCCATATCAGCAATATTTAATTTCATATCTTTACCGTTTTCGCTTAGGCTAACGCTGTCAACATTTGCTGCAATCATGGTATTCAAACATACCTTTTTACTCCCATGCAATCCGTATACCTTTATTTTATACTGCCCTGAGGGCAGACGCTCGTTATTTTGTCCAGTGCCATCCCAAGTAAATTGAAACAAGCCTTGGGCGGTTTGTTCCCATTGTAAAGTCTTTAGTGTCTCGCCCGTTTCCGCCAGAATAGATGCAATCACTTGAGTAAGACCTTCAGAAAGCTCAATTGCAATTAAGACAGTACCCTCTTGTTTTAAAAAAAGGGTATCATAGTTCACAAATACTTGACGACCTACTAAGGCTGATGCTTGCAATGCTTGGTGTGAGCGCATTGAAGAAATACAATCTATTTTATGTAAGCTAGAATTCACCTTAGAATTTTTTACAGCGCTGACCATCTTGTTTTCCCCTAACAAATTAAATCCACTTAGTGACCCTAAGTCCACTGTGTAAACCAATTAAATTTCCTTGCCATTTGAGTAAAGTAATAAGCGGGCCTTGTAGCCACTGCCTTATGCTCAAATCCATGGTCTATCCTAAAAGGTCCATAACACAGACTTCAAGTCATTAAGCAAACATTGTACCAACATTTAAAAAATGAGAATATAATTAAATTATTTCAATCAAGAGACACCCATGTCTAATCAAAATGGTTTGCCCAAAGATGCAATACTTCAAGTTAAGGATTATTTGCTTACATTACAAAATACAATATGTAGAAAGCTTGAATCTCTAGAAGGAGGAAAAATTTTCATAGAAGATATTTGGCAACGATCTGCAGGAGGGGGCGGCATCAGTAGAATTTTAAGTAAAGGCGCTGTTTTTGGCAAGGCTGGCGTTAATTTTTCCAATGTGACAGGAGAGCGTTTACCCCCTTCAGCAACTGCACAACGCCCAGAATTAATCGGCCGACAATTTACAGCCCTTGGCGTTTCTGTGGTGATTCACCCAGAAAATCCTTTTGTACCTACAAGCCATGCGAATGTGCGTTTTTTTATAGCAGAAAAAGACGATGAACTCCCAGTTTGGTGGTTTGGTGGTGGATTTGATTTAACCCCTTTTTATGGGTTCGTTGAAGACTGTCAGCACTGGCACCAGACTGCAGCAGCTGCATGCCAACCTTTCGGTGCTGATATATATCCAAAATTTAAAAAAAATTGCGATGACTATTTTTTCATCAAACATAGAAATGAAGCCAGAGGCATTGGGGGATTATTTTTCGATGATTATAACAAAGTTAATTTTGAACACAGCTTTGGCTTGATGCAAAGCATTGGGGATCATTTCATAGAAGGCTATGCGCCCATAGTCTCTAAGCGTAAAGACCATGAGTATGGTCAAAAAGAAAAGGACTTTCAACATTATAGACGCGGTCGTTACGTAGAATATAATTTAGTATACGATAGAGGGACCCTTTTTGGATTACAATCAGGAGGAAGAACAGAATCTATATTGATATCTCTGCCCCCAGAAGTATCTTGGGTTTATGACTGGCACCCTGAAGCAAACAGTGACGAAGCAAAGTTGTATACTGATTTTTTACCAGCGCGTGATTGGATATAAGTACTTAACACAGTTGCTCGATGTGCCCATAACTTTACTATGAGCACAATCTAAGGTTTTATTCTGGCGCTTCTAATGCAACTTCTTGGGCTTTTAAACCTTTGGGGCCTTTTTCAAGTACAAAACTTACAGTATCATTTTCATGAAGGGTTTTAAAACCAGCACCTTGGATGTCTTTATAGTGAACAAAAATATCATCGCCCTGCAGATTAACAATGAACCCAAATCCCTTTTTTTCATTAAACCATTTAACTTGGCCTGTCTCTCTATCTGACATTTAGCTATCCCCTTAACATTCTTTAAAATTTACTCATAACAAAGCATCTACGCTATAATGAATCTTTTACTGTACGACACATTAGTACATCCATATTAGCATAACATTTTTTCATTGATTGTTAAGAATTTATAGCATAAAACTCTTTGTTTTCAATACTATTTTATAATTATTTTTTTTTAGGATTACAGTGTGAATCAAATAAAAGCATCTTTAATTAAATTAGCGCTTAATTGTGGGGTATTACAATTTGGTGAATTCACTTTGAAGTCTGGTAGAGTCAGTCCTTATTTCTTTAATGCTGGATTATTTTATAGTGGGAGCGCACTGGCTCAATTAGGAAAATTTTATGCAAGCATACTTTTAGATAATCAGATTCAATTTGATCATTTATTTGGCCCTGCGTATAAAGGCTTACCCCTGGCTACAACTGCAGCGGTCGCCTTAGCTGCTAGAGGAAAAGACACAACAGTAACCTTTGATCGAAAAGAGGCTAAAAATCATGGCGAAGGTGGAGAATTAATTGGGGCTCCTTTGTGGGGTAAGACAGTTATTATAGATGATGTTATTACTGCTGGAACTGCTTTCAGAGCTTCTAAAAAATTAATTAATGCGCAGGGTGGCCAATTAACTGGGGTGATTATTATTTTGGATAGATGTGAAAGAGGCGAATCCTTGGAATCAACTTTATCTGAAATTATGAATGATGGGATAGAGGTTTATTCTATGATAACATTATTTGATTTAATTGATTATTTAAAAAACAATCATCATTCAGATAAGGTGAAACAACTAGAAGCCTATTTAGGCCGATATGGATGTACAAAGTCATAAATTGTCATTATATTTTTTAAGTTGTTTAATATAAAATACTAGCTTATACTAGATGCACTTAGATTAAATGTTTGACAACATGGGCGCAGATGTATTAAAAAACAGCACATATGCTATGCGCTTTAACCAATGGCGTGGTCCCAAAGCTGGGGCGGAACAACAATATCTCAAAACAGCCATGCTTATAGTTGATTATGTTGAAACCCGTACCTCTATTGAAATGATAAAACATGATTTGATTTCTATAAATTCTCCCAAGTTCAAAGAAATTGCAGCTTTTAAGGAGTATATATTTTCTATTTTGTTATATGCAAAGCTTGAACTGGAAGAAATACTCTCTCAAAAAAATCTTATAGAAGAACATTCCAATACTGAAAAGAGTCAGTTATTCATTACAATCATAGAGATTGTCAAAAAACTTTATGAGGATATATACAAGGCTGGAGCAGACAATTTTAATACATTACTTAGGGCTATCAAAACATTGGTATCAATGGATATTGAATGTGAACAAGAAGATAAAACCTTATGTTATATTTTATACACCACCTTGCGGATCATCAAACTTTGGTTTGATACCATGGGTAAGGCTAATTTGTTATTGATATCTGCAAAAATTAATGTTCCTGAATTCTTGGACAATGTCACTGGTATTTTAGAGCAGTTAGAACAACGAGGCCTTGAACTTAGTTCTCGGACAAATTCTGGACAACCAAAGCCTTTATACGTCCTCTTAAGTGAAATAATTTCACATCAGATACCTACGCATACGGCATCCCCAACCAAGCTGTCTGAGTTAACAGCAAGACTACTCCAGCTAGAGAGGCTATTTACTGAATTAATCACCTTAAAAGAGCAACAATTACACATTCAAGAAGAAGAAATTCAAACCAATAAGCTATATCAGTTGATACTTGAAAATGAAAATAAATTATTTAACTCTGAATCTTTTATAAACCTCATCAGTGGGTCGAACCTCAAAGTCTTTAATTGCATTATTCAAAAAGTTTCAGGTCCTAAAAAAGAACTACTGCTAGCCAGTTTAAGTCAACCGCAGAATATATCTAGTCCATTTTTTAATTCGCTTAATAAAGGGTATATTGTAACCTGCGGGGTTACAGCTACTTTTTGGCGGACCAAGGCTCCATCCTATGCTCAACAATTGATTCAAAAAATTATGCCAAAAACTTTAGATAGAGAATGTACTGAGAATTTTAAAGAATTTGCTCAAATCCACATAGCAGATTTAAATGAACAATCTACCGCTATTGAAACAAGAATTTTTGAACTCAGCAAAGAATCAACAGGCAATAAAAAAGCTGCATTAAATATAAAGATATGCTCTATAAAAGAAATACAATCATTACACGCGGTCATAAGATCTGCACACCTTTGTGCTTCGGATTTTACCAATGTAGCAAATATATTAAAGGCTCAAATCGAAGTACTAGATCACTTCTTGGAAGCGCATGATGGGATTTTCGTGAAGATTTCAAATTTTTTGGCCCAATTTTCTTTGATTTTCAAATCAAAAACTGCAAAACTCATCGATGTTGTACTAACTTGTAAAAACACCTTAAAAGAATTTGAAGCAGACTGTTTAAATGATCTGATGTCCTTGGACAATCCACATAATCCCAATGATATTTATTTAGAATTTCAACAAAGATACAAACAATTTCAACAACAAACACTAAAGCTGCCTACAACAGTAAACAAAACTACTCTGTTGTCTTATGTACAGGATATAGAGGTCAGCATGGCGCAATATAAAACATCAAAGCCTATATTAAAACAACACTTTGCTCAAGAACCCTTCGAATATAAATCTTCAGAAATATCAAGTAACCCGCCCTCCTCCTCGCTTCAATTTTTTCATTCCAGTAAATTGCCTTCTAATTGCCTTGAACCTTCATCTTTATTATTAACTTTTGATACTTAGTCTCGGGCCTAGTCCCTTCGAACTGAGAGGTAAAATCAGTTTCCTGCCAGCGTCTAATTAGCAATTGTTAAAATGACCCTTGAAACCTGTTTAAGCCACAATTTTCTACAAGCTGTTGACAAAACCTTAGCCGCTTGGTATCTTAAAGTCTGATTTTATCGAGTTTATGTTTATATGAATTATCATGGCCAACACAAAAGTACTATGCACCTTGCAATTTCTATTGCACCTGCTACTTTTTGCCATGATTGTATATCTACCGTCAATTCTCCAGTTGTGGTCGTCATTATTTTACCCTACTTACCCTAGAGTGGTTCGTTGCTATTACGCCCTTCTCTAGGGGGGGTAAACGTCTGATTAATCATTTTGACAAGTTTTGCTGGAGAGTATCGTGCCTAAGACCAATTTATTTAATTCCAATCATGGCTATTTGCCATTTTTCATGTGGTTTTTTCCACTCATATTTTTTGCTTTTCAATTCATTCTACGTCTTTGGCCTGGATTGATGATGCAAGAAATACTGGCCCAATTTTCTATTGATGCTGCAAGCTTTGGTTTGTTAGCTGCATTTTATTATTACGGATATGCAGGAATGCAAATTCCCACAGCCTTGTTACTTGATAGATATGGTGCGCGAGTAGTGGTCTTTGCTTTTGCTACCTTATGTGGATTAGGGGCTTTTCTCTTCATTTTTACCAACAATTTTTATTTGGCAATATTGAGTAGGTTTTTGATTGGCGCGGGTTCTGCAGTAGGTTTCTTAGGTACGTCCAAAGTTGTCTCGGAATGGTTCAGTAATTCACAGTATCCTAAAATGATTGGATTTTCTTTCAGCATTGGATTGCTTGGTGCAATTTATGGTGGTAAACCAATAAGCCAATTAATTCAAAGCTTTGGAGGCCAACACCTGGGTCAGACACTTGCCTATGCATCTATTTTAATTGGAATTTTAACCTTTTTATTTTTAAGAAGCCCCCAACAGACTCAAAAAACCCAGACCAGTGATATCAGTTTGTCACATTGCTCCGTGTTGCTATCTTCAGTTTTATGGGCACTTGCCTTTGCAAACCTATTAATGGCTGGTGCATTGGAGGGGTTTGCAGATGTTTGGGGCATTCCTTATTTGATGAGCAGTTATGGATTTTCAAGATCAGATGCAGCACTACTGACCTCTATTATTTTCGTGGGCATCCTTTTGGGTGGACCCTTTCTCGCATTTTTAAGTAAAAAAATAGGAAACTATGCCGTACTTGGACTCTGTGGCCTAGGACTTACCTTGTCTTTTTTATTACTGTTGTCACATTATATCGATAATTGGTGGCTACTTTGTGCCCTGTTCTTTTTCATAGGAATCTTGTGTTGTTATCAAGTCATTATGTTTGCAGCTGGATCAACCCTGGTACCACACAAATATTTAGGGATAACCATCGCATTTTTAAATTGTTTTAATATGTTAGGTGGATCTTTTTTTCATACTTTGATAGGCAAAATAATGGACTTTTATTGGGAAGGCACGCTAACCCAGGCAGGTCTCAGAGTATACAGCTTACAGTCCTATCACCATGCCTTGATGTTGATCCCTTTTTCAGCGCTTATAGGAACTTCAATCATTGTTTGGATTCAGTGTAGGGTAAAAAAACAAAGTTCTACTTTGGTGTATGGGTAGCAGATACCTTATATAAAAAGCACTGATGATAAATCTTATTTAAAGATGAATGCGATAAACCGCCTATTTTGGAACACGGTCCTAACAAAATAGGTTTGGCATTCATTTTTCTGTTTCCCAAAATCGAAAATTGGGCTAATCTACAACATTCAAATATAATTTGCCATGGAAGACTGCTCATGTATCACCGTATAGTATTAATAATCATCTCCTTTTTAATTAGCCCACTAAATTATGCAGTAAGTGCTACACCATGGTTGACTGGGCCTTTGTTAGCAGCATCAGGTCACACGATTCCGCGGGGGCATACTAATTTTGAAATGTATGGTTTAGATATTTTCACGCATGGCCGTTATGATGAGGCAGGTAGGTTACGTCGAACACCAACTTTTAGGACCTTCGTAGCCAATCCAGTTCTAACGCATGGATTTACCGATTGGATGGATGTTCAACTGGTAGTACCCTATGTTTTTAATAATACTCAAGGACAAGGGTTCAATAATATAGGTGATGTTTCAACTGCTATAGGGTTTCAAATTTTGGAACAAAAAAATTCCTTTTGGAAGACTGATTTACGTTTTACCATCGAAGAAACCTTTCCCACAGGACATTTTGAAAGGCTCAACTCCACTTCATTAGGAACGGATTCAACAGGTTTGGGGAATCATCAAACACAATTTTCACTGAACTTTCAAAAATTGACCCAAATCCAATCTCATTTTTTACGGACCAGGCTCATTTTGGATTATGTCTATTTTGGCCCAGCAAGCGTTCATGGGAGAAACAGTTATGGTGGAGATATTTCTACAAATGGAATCATTGACAGCAGTAGTGAAATAGATGCTGATCTTGCCATTGAATATGGTTTAACTCAAAATTGGGTATTGGTTATGGAAGGCTATGTATCCCAAGGTGACGAGTCCCGATTCAATGGTGTTGCTAGTAGTAACCTTATAAGTGGTCCTCCTGTTAATATTGGTAGTGGGGCCTTCTTTGAAGCAGCCTTAGCACCTGCGATTGAGTATAACTTCACGTCCAATTTAGGCCTTATTGGTGGGGTTTGGTTCCCGGTTCGTAGCAGAAATACCGCAGATTTCATTGCCTACGTTCTCGCTTTAAATGTGTTTTGGTGATCTTGATGAAAACAACCCCCGGACTCTCATATGCATTAACCATAGGTGCTTTAGGCATTGTATTTGGGGATATAGGTACAAGTCCTTTATATGCTTTAAAAGTTACTTTAAATAACCTTACCATCAACTCTGCAGACGTTCTTGGGGTGTTATCACTCATATTTTGGAGTTTGATTTTAATTATTTCTTTTAAATATTTGGCCATCATTTTTAAAGCTGATAATGATGGAGAAGGTGGTATCCTTGCATTATTGGCCTTATTAAAGCTTAAAAATACCAAATATCAGAGACTATTTTATGTAATTGCTATTTTTGGTGCTGGTTTATTGTTAGGGGATGGCATGTTGACACCTGCAATCTCTGTTATATCCGCAGTGGAAGGCTTGGGAGCCATGTCTAATTTTTTTACTCCCTATATTCTCCCCATTGCCATTATAATTTTTATTTTTTTATTCAGCTTACAAGTCAAAGGTACCGCCAGAATTGGCTACTTGTTTGGACCTATCATCATAGTGTGGTTTTGTACCATTGCTGTGTTGGGTCTTAGTCAAATTATAGCTTACCCCAAGGTCCTACTGGCGGTAAATCCTTATTACGCTATTCACTTTTTTTACCTTACTGGCACACGAGGATTTTACATATTGGGGGGTATTTTTCTAGTTGTAACTGGGGGTGAGGCTTTGTTTGCTGACATCGGCCATTTTGGTAAAAGTCCAATTCGTACAAGTTGGTTTATTTTAGTCCTACCCTGCCTTCTCTTAAATTATTTTGGACAAGGTGCTAATTTACTAATTCACCCAGATGCCATAGGTAATCCATTTTTCATGATTTCTCCTGCGTGGTTTTCTCTTCCGCTTGTTATTTTAGCAACCGTGGCAACGGTTATTGCATCTCAAGCAATCATAACTGCTACATATTCCTTGTCCAAACAGGCTGTATTACTAGGATTATGTCCACGCATTTCCATCATTCATACCTCAAAAAAATATATTGGGCAAATTTATGTGCCCCAAATCAATACGCTTTTGTTTTTAGGTACAGTATCTTTATCTATATATTTTAAGACCTCTGACAATTTAGCCCATGCTTATGGTATCGCTGTAAATCTATATATGTTATTGGTGGATTCAATGGTGGCATACACGGCCCTGTCCATTTGGAAATGGTCGAAAATTAAGGCTGGCTTTATATTCAGCCTGTTTATATTCATCGATTTGGCATTTCTGGGTGCAAATTCACATAAATTCACTACCGGTGGTTGGATCCCTTGTACCTTTGCTTTGATCATTGCAATCATCATGTTCACATGGAACATAGGAATGGACTACTTAAGAGTACATTTCTATATGAACAAAGCTGATATTTCCAAAATAATTAAACAGTTGCATTATAAAAGTTTTAATCAATTGACTGGTATCACGGCAATATTCATCACAGATGTCTATGATAAAAGTGGCGGCAGTTTTCTACACTTTTTAAAATTGAGTCATTCAGTTCCTGAAAATATTTTAATAGTGGACTATATCGTGGGCAATAAACCGTATCTTGATTACAAAAAAAGGTTTCAAATTGAAATACTGGATGAGCGGGTTTGTAAACTGACCTTGCATTATGGCTTTATGGAAACCATTTCTATACCAAGAGCGCTTGAAAGTGCTTCAAATAAAAATCTATTGCCATTCAAATTAAACACTGACAATGCAACTTATTTGGTAGAAATACCAAATGTCATGGCATCTAAGTCCAAACGATCTTTATTCTTCTACTGGCAAGAAAGGTTATTTGCCTTTTTAATGCGTAACTATTCAGCTAACTTAAACATTGAATTTTATAAATTACCCCACAATAGAACCATTGCAATTGGTACTTATTTTATTCTTTAGCTCCCCCAGAAGGTATGGTTTATGCTAAAATTTCGAATTTATTAAGGAATACAATATGTGGTTTAATAATGTGCTTATCTATCAATATCAGCTTGAAGATGGTCTAGATCTCAAGACCTTTTTACTTGAAGACTCCCTTAAGCCTTGTCCGCCACATGCTAGATTTACATATGGCTGGCTAAATGTGTTTGCTGATGAAATCATTCATGAAGTAGCAGGCGCATCTTTAATTTGTATGGGAAAGGAAGAACGCATTTTGCCTCGAGCCGTGATTAATAAGTTACTTGCGGAAAAGATTCAACTGATTGAAACTCAACAAAGACGTCAAGTAAAACGTACGGAAAAATCACAACTTGCAGAAGATCTGGAATTTGAGTTATTGCCAAAATCCTTTTGTATTCAAAAAAAAATGTATGCCATTTTAGATTCTCTCAACAAGCAGTTAATTATAAATGCATCAAGTTCTAATCAAGCTTCTCAGCTACTCTCTCTCTTTAGAAAATCGGTTCCAGGTTTATCAATTGAACCTTTACCTCAGACAGATCATTTGGCCTTACGTTTTGCTCAATGGATACATACACCAGAAACCCTACCTACACATTTTCAATTAGCTTCAGATTGTTTGTTGTTTTCTTTAGATGACGAAAACAAACGCATCACTTGCAAAGGCTATGAGCTGCCTGCTGAAGAAATTTTAACTTTGTTATCCCAAGGCATGGCTACTGCTGAGATTTCACTCATTTGGAAAGAACGTATTCAATTGACATTGACCAATGACTTCACCTTTAAAAAATTAAAAAGTCTTGATTATCTGATTGATGAATTTAATGATATTAAACAATTAGATGAACAACACCAACAGTTTGATGCAACATTGACCTTACTTGCAGGAGACTTACGCGAGTTGATACAAGATTTATTAACTGCTGTAGCCCCGGTTCCTTCTGAACAACCTGTTGAAGAAGAACTTACGGTGTGATGTGTCAATGGTTTTCCCAAATATAGGAAGAGTACGCATCTGATTTTAACTGATGGGTTTCTTGAACTAAAAATAAACTTCCTAATACCGTCATCCCGAGCCCTTCAGATTTAACCAATGTCATCAGGATAACAGCCAGGGAGCTCCGGGTGTTTTACGGAGCATGTGCTATACCCGGTGATCCCTCGCAGTTACCCTGATGATATGAGGTGAGGGCTGAATGGCTCGGGATGACGGTAAATTTAAAAATTACACTGATAATAGTTATGGATTCTTGAAATAAAAATAAACTTCTTACTGCCGTCATCCCGAGCCACTCCGAATTAATTTTATGCCATCAGGTTACCAGCGAGGGATCTCCGGGTTTATTACGAAGCATGTGTTATACTCGGAGATCCCTCGCTATTATCCTGATGATATAAGGTAAGGCTTAATAGCTCGGGATGACGGTAATGAATGCCGTCATCCCGAGCCCTTCAGATTTAACCAATGTCATCAGGATAACAGCCAGGGAGCTCCGGGTGTTTTACGGAGCATGTGCTATACCCGGTGATCCCTCGCTATTATCCTGATGATATAAGGTATGGCTTAATAGCTCGGGATGACGGTAATGAATGCCTTCATCCCGAGCCCCTCCGATTTGACCAATGTCATCAGGGTAACAGCGAGGGAGCTCCGGGTGTTTTATGGAGCATGTGCTATACCCGGTGATCCCTCGCTATTATCCTGATGATATAAGGTATGGCTTAATAGCTCGGGATGACGGTAATGAATGCCGTCATCCCGAGCCCCTCCGATTTGACCAATGTCATCAGGATAACAGCGAGGGAGCTCCGGGTGTTTTACGGAGCTTGTGCTATACTCGGAGATCCCATAAACATATATGCAGTCATAATGCCTATGTTGACGCTTATATACGCAGAATCCAGCAATGATCTTGATACCATATCGTTACCGTGCTTACCGTGCCTAAAGCACGGTACGTAGATAACTATGGCGTATTCTTTATTCAAAAAATAAGTGCGTTTATCAATGATCTCTCAAACCAGAGTACATCACATCTGTATGATAATTGGCTTGATACACATGCATCACTTCTTCAGCCGCATTATTTAAACCCAAAGCTCTATTAGATTGATACATTATGATCAAAGCAGTTTGAACGCATGGAGATTGAGGATAATTCTTCACAAGATAACTGGCTCTTTCAATAGCGGCTACATACATTTTAAGCTTGAAATAATATTGTGACACATGAAGTTCATGTCGAGCAAACATATTACGTAAATAAATCATATGTTGTAAGGCATTCGCTTTGTATTTACTATTTGGAAATCTTTGAATTAAAACCTCAAAATCAGCAAAGGCTTGAGCTTGTGTTCCGGGGTCACGCCAAGATTCATCTAAAGGCAAATATTTTGCAAACACACCCCGTAGTTGTTGAAAATTTGCAAGCGCTTTTAGATAGTAAGCATAATCTACATTCTGAGCACGAGGGTATAAATGTATAAATCTATCAGCAGTTGCGGCCGCAGAGGGATAGTCTTCATTTTCATAATAGGCAAACATTAAATCTAATTGTGAATCTTCAGTGTAATCACTAAATGGGTACATTGTTTCAATGGCCTCTAGTCTTTTAGTCGCACTATCATATTGTTTTTTCTTGACTAAATGTTGGGACTCATTATACAACTGTTCAGCGGTCATTCCTTCAAAAGGATTTTTTTCCTCTTCAGCCTTACTCCACCATGTTTTACAAGAGGAAGTAGCCAATAAAATACAGAGTAAAAACCAGGGTTTTATTTGTTTCATAAATCAATGCCTATAAACGTCACCCGATCATCCGGGTTTTATGAAAATTTGGGTCATTATACCCAAGATCCTCGGAAATGCTAGGGTGTGGTTTACAAATGCGCTATAACGAGACACTATTAGAATATTGACTAAGGCTATTTTGCAAAAAAAAACAGTTTTAGGCTCTAACTAAAAAATTGAGTAGAAAACAATTGCAAAAGATTGGTGCTTACATTAATATTCGAGCAATCGGAGAGATGGCAGAGCGGTCGAATGCGGCGGTCTTGAAAACCGTTGAAGGGCAACCTTCCCAGGGTTCGAATCCCTGTCTCTCCGCAATCATACATTTCCTTATAATGAAGCGCTCATAATGGACTATTTCCATCAGCTGTTTGGCATGTTGTTACATATAGATGTTTACCTCAATGCTTTTGTCACTTCCTATGGACTATTGGCCTACCTTGCTTTGTTTTTGATAATCTTTTGTGAAACCGGCTTGGTTGTGGCGCCTTTTTTGCCTGGAGATTCCTTACTGTTTGCAGCTGGTAGTATAGCAGCACAACCCACAAATTCTTTGAACATCCTGGTCCTGTTTGCCATACTGTTTGTTGCCTCTTTACTTGGTAATCAATTCAATTACCTAATAGGTAAGTTATTGGGTCCTCGCATTTTTACAGCCGAGTCTTCTTGGCTGTTAAACAAAAAACATCTAAACGATACCCATATTTTTTATAAAAAACACGGTGGTAAAACGCTGATATTTGCACGGTTCCTGCCAATAATTCGCACTTTCGCTCCCTTCATTGCAGGGATAGGCGCCATGGATCTGTTGCAGTTCTCATTGTACAACTTGTTCAGTGCTTTCCTATGGACAGGGAGTTTGTTAAGCATTGGTTATTTCTTAGGTTCATTGCCTATTATCAAAGAAAATTTTTCCCTTGTGATTTATGGTATAATTCTAATCTCATTGTTACCCGTAGTATTGTCTTTATTTAGAAAATCTCACCCTGACTATAAGTAACTTAAGTAACTTTCAGGAGCACACTTATATAAAAATCATTACCTGATTTATACTTCTATGAGAGTCACCCATCACAAACCAATTGATCGATGCAGACATCGGTTCAAGGAAATTTTATGAATATTAAAACAATAGATGTACCCACACTCAAGCAGTGGCTTGATTCCCAAGAAGTAGTATTGATTGACGTACGCGAACCAGATGAGATTGCACAAGCACGCATTCCTGGGTCAATCTCCCAGCCGCTTGGAGGAATATCCCTAGAACAGTTACCTTCTTTAGATAATAAAAAATTGGTTATGTATTGTAAGGCTGGTATGCGCAGTAGACTTGCCTGTGAAAAATTATTGGCTCAAAATCATAGCCTAGAAGTTTATAATTTAGAGGGTGGAATTATGTCTTGGATCCAACAAGGACAAAAGTTATTATAGGCAATAACAACCTTGTCATGCGGTGTCTTCAAACAGGGTAACCATCTAAAGGTAAATTATCAGGCTAAAATTTCAACTTTCCTGCTTTGTGCGCGGATTTCGGCACATGCATTTGATTCGGAGATCGCATTATTACCGTGCATTAAGCACGGTACATAAGGCAATGTAAGAAATAGGCTAGAGGCTACTTGAAGTAACGATATTTAGGGTTTAACGATGATATTATTTTTCACAGCTGCTACGCCCGGAATTTGATGCGTAATTTGTTCAGCAGTATCACTTTGACGAATTTTTTTGACATAACCACTTAATATGACTGTTTTTTCATTTGTTTCTACATGTACTTGAGCAATTTGAGGTTCTTCGTTTTTGCTTAATGCATCTTGAACAGATTGAGCTAAGCTCTGAGATGTGCTATTTGAGAACGGATGAAATACTCCGTCCGTCGATTGAATAGAAGGTGTTTTCTGGCAACCTATTAACACTGTGGCAAACAGTGCAGCAGCTAGTGAATTTAATACATATTTTCGCATCATGGTCCTCGATATTTAAAAAAATCAATTTTAACTTAGCTTGTTGGCAAATCCCATTCAATAATCCCATATTTATAAACCTCAAACTAGTAAGAGGTAAAAAAGTCTCTGTGCACAGAAACAAAGGACATTACCCAGTATATCATACTTAATTATGTACATATTACAAATTTGATAGTAACAAATGCTATAATGATTTCAACAAATATGGTTAGAGGGTTGGGCATGAGTCAAAAAGATTATTATAAAATTATGGGACTTGACCAAAACGCTACGGAAAAAGATATTAAAATTGCCTATCGTAAACTGGCCAGAAAATATCATCCCGATATTAGTAAAGAATCTAATGCTGAGGAAAGATTCAAAGAGATGGGTGAAGCTTACGAAGTTTTGCATGACCCAAACAAACGCAAAGAATATGACAATGCACTTAAATATCAAGCATACAGTCAAAATACCCATAGTTCTACCCAACAAGGCAGTCCTCATCAACAATACCAAGGCTCTCAATTTGACTCAGATTTTTTTGATTCCTTATTTGGCAATGCGCGCTACCAACAACAACCCATGGCTGGGCAAAATTACCAGGGGAATATCTCAATAAGCCTTGAAGAAGCATTCAATGGTACAACCAAACAATTACAAGTACCCATCGAATCGACTGGTAAATCCAGTATGCAAACACTTAAAGTTAAAATTCCTCAAGGCATCAAATCTGGGCAACAAATTAGGCTAGCTGGCCAAGGCGCCCCGGGAACCAATAAAGGACCACGGGGCGATATTTTTTTAACCATCACTGTAGATAAACATCCTTATTTTGATGTCATGGATAATGATATTTATTTAACGCTTCCGATTACCCCTTGGGAAGCAGCCTTAGGCACCACCTTACATGTCCCCACCCTCTCAGGCAAGATTGGGTTAAAAATACCAGCCAACTCTCAAGGAGGACAAAAGCTCAGGATTAAAAATCGTGGACTGCCAGGTACGCCTCCAGGCAATCAGTATGTACTTTTAAAAATCATTACTCCACCAGCAAAAACAGCCGAAGCTATAGAGGTATATGAACAAATGGCCAAAACAATGCCCTTTAATCCTCGGGAACAATTGGGAGTTTAGCAATGGACAAAGATAAACTATTGACTGGCGTCATCATTGAAGAGATAAAGTGTATCGATATCTGCAATCAATACAATGTTTCTAAAGAGTTACTTATGGATATGCTAGAAGAAGGCTTATTCAACATACAACCTGACAATGTTAAAAAATTATCTTTAGACCCAATGACAGTACAACGTATAGAAACTGCGATTCGTTTGCATAAAGATTTAAGAATCAACGTACCTGGCGTTGTACTTGCTGTTGAATTATTAGAAAAAATGGATGCTCTATACAAAGAGCTGGACATTTTACGTAAACATTTTTAAATAACTGCTATATTAATGTACTAAACTGAGTATATACCCTACATATTCACAGAGTGTGTCTCATGGAAAAAACAGATCCAGCACTTTCATTTCAAAACCCACGAATGCTCGCAGCCATATACTTCGGATTATTATCAGTTGTAGGAACCATCCTTACAAATGCCTTGCTAATCTCCATCGGTATCGATGAAGCCATTCCTATCTTTAAAGCTATCATTTTAGGCGTGGTTGTTGCCTCAGCAACTGGTGCTTTATTTGGCGAAAAAATCATTCATTGTAAAAAACCTTTCAAAATAAAAACTTTTTGGTTAGGATTTATTATGGTGATTGCCTCCCTACCCTTATTTACCTTGGGCTTGGTATACTTTATAACTGAATCCGATTCCAATATATTCCCTGCTGCAAAATTTCATCACTGGTTTTATTTTTACTTATATACCTTAGGTTATAGCTACCTCTTGTATGGTCTACTCTTAGCCATAGCCTCTGGATTTGCTGCACTGTATTTAAGAGGCTATTTGGTGTACGATGTCCTTCACACTCACCAAAGCCGACAGAAGCGACCTCATCAAAATCATCACACAGAAAATACTAAGGACGTACCTCATCACCATTAGAATCTGTTCAAAGATGATTACCCTGGTAGTGGCAATTAAGAATCATGCAGCTTTTAAATGATAAGAATACCTTATACGATTTCATGAGCAGGGGAGCGGCCTTAATTACCCCCAATAACCGATTAAGCAAAGAATTGTTACATGATTATTTTCAACAACAGTCCAGGCCAACCATGCTCAAACCCTATTGTATGCCCTTTGACCAAATGTTGGAACATGAATACAATGTTCTAACTTTCAAAACAGCTGACCTAATCCACCCCACTTTGCTAAATTACCAGTTATGCTTGCACCTTTGGCGAAAAATAATCAAATCTACCTCTAATATTGCCTTTAATGAAGGTTTACTTAAAGCAGTAATTGAATCTTGGGTTTATTGTGAACAGTGGCAACTTGAAGCAGAACACCACAGTTTTAACTACACAGCACAAACACAACAATTCCAACAATGGTGGAAAGCTTTTAATGAGCACCTCAAACATGTGAATGCGATAACGCAATACCAACTAATTCCCATTCTGATAAGAAACCTTGGCTTTTTCCAAAAAATTATTATATGGGTGTGTTTTGATGAATTTACCCCCCAACAGATAGCACTACAACAAGCTTTAACAAGGGAAGGGATAGAGCAGTATGCCTATGATTTAAATAAAAAATGTTCCCAAACCACCCTTTTCAAAGCCTGCGATACCAAAGAGGAGTATCAGCAATTGATTGGTTGGTTACAAATAAGAATACAAGCAGGTGACAAAAAAATTGGTGTGGTTGTGCCTAAATTACAACAAGAAGCACTGCCCTTAGAAAGACTATTAAAAAATCATTTTGAGGCTTCTGTTTTTAATTTATATTTAGGGCAAACGCTTGGCGCATATCACCTGGTAGCGCATGCTCTGACCTGGATAAAACTTGATACGACAATGCTTACTGCCCACGAGGTTGCTTTATTGTTACAATCCCCCTACCTTGCTCATGCCGAGGATGAGTTTTATGGACGCAGTCAATGTTTACAAGACAATAAGCTTTTACAAGAACAAAATCTTCCCATACAGCGGCTATGTTCTGAGCTTACACCGTATGCTCCCAAACTTGGAACACTATTATCTTCATTGAAAGCTTACCCCAAAGAAGCTTCTTTGCAAGAATGGATACTGTTGTTTCAAGCAAGGCTGCAGAGCATGGGTTTTCCAGGTGAAGCCGTACTTAGTTCTGAGAATTATCAATGTCTTATGCGGTTTACTACCTTGTTTGATGAATTTAGACAACTCACATTCCTTACCTCTAAGTTTATGTTTGATGAAGCGCTTGAAGCCTTCTGCTGCCTTATTAACACCACCACCTTCCAAGCACAAAAAAAAGAGGCAACCATTCAAGTATCCGGTCTATTAGAGGCCTCCGGTTGTGCCTTTGATAGTCTTTGGATAACTGGACTAACAGATGAGGCTTTGCCGCAAAAAACGAAGTTATCTGCCTTTATTAATCCTCAAATACAACGCCAATTACAAATGCCCCACAGCACCCATCATAGAGAATTGCTCTTTGCCCAACAAATCTTAGACAGATTACAAGGATCGTGCCCCAATGTGATATTCAGTTATCCTCGCATGCAAGGAGAAAGGCAAAATTTACCCTGTTCTTTAATGCGCAATCATCATGCATATACCCCCATCGTATTTACAGCCTTACCCCTTTCTGAATTATTGATAAGAGAAGAAAATTATCAACTTCCCCTTAAAACTTGCGAATTTACCCAAGCAGGCTCAGCTTTATTAGCTAACCAAGCAAAATGCCCTTTTAAAGCTTTCGCTGAGCATCGATTACATGCAAAAGCCCCTATGAACAACTCTGATGGCTTAAATCCACAGGAACGTGGTCAAATTATTCATAAAGTCATGGAACTACTTTGGAGGCAATTAGGGTCCCAAGAAAAACTCATACAAATGCCCACAGCGACCTTAGAGCAACATGTGGAATCAGCCATACAAAGTACACTTCTTCCTTTGAAACAGTCCTATCCAAGCTCCTTTACAAGTCCAATTGAGCAGGTTGAATTTGCTCGCTTAAAAAATTTGGTATTTTCAACCTTAGAATGGGAAAAACAAAGGCCTCCTTTTGAGATTGCAGCCATTGAACAAACCTATATCTTCCGCTTAGCTGATTTAAACTTCAAAGTACGGGTTGATAGACTAGATACAGTGAATGATTCCAAGTGGCTGATAGACTATAAAAGTAGTATTCCCTCAAGCAAACCGTGGAATGAAGACAGACCAAAGGAGCCTCAACTGCTCTTGTATTCTTTATTAGACGAGCAAATAAACACCTTATTTTTTATGCAATTAAAATCAGGGAAAATCAACTTTTGTGGCATAAGCGAAGAAAGTCTGGACATACCAGGTATTACAACCTTAAAAAAAGAGCAACACTGGTCACAGGTGAAATTAAATTGGCAGCAACAATTGACCTCCCTTGCCTTTGAATTTCAGCAAGGCCATTGCACGCCTGCGCCTGCCAACCCCAGCATTTGTTTATCCTGTGATTTTCGTAACCTTTGTCGTTTTCAAAAAGATTAGCCCCATCGCATTGCGAATTAAAGCTGAATGCTTAATAATGTTAACAATCTGATAATAGGAGTGTGAATGTCTGCCATACGAATCTTGGCTTGCGGGTTAATCCTGTGCTGTCTGAGCAGCTGCTTTCATCCACCATTTCATGGCTTTTACCCTGAGCATCCTGTAGCCTCAGCAATGGTAACTGGTGCCACAGTTGGCACATTGGCCGGTGGAGTAGCATATGGAAATATACCCGGCGCTGTAGGTGGTGGTCTTGCTGGAGGCGCCGTTGGTGCACTCATTGGTTTACAAAAAGATAGCAAGCGTCACATCATTCAAGAGCTTCGACGCCAAGACATTCAATTTATAAGCTACGGTGACACAATGACGCTGGTTGTGCCAGTAGACAAATATTATATGTTTAACAGCCCTCGGTTAAATGAAGCCTGTTGTCCAGCCTTAA
This sequence comes from Legionella sp., assembly GCA_013697625.1. Taxonomy (GTDB): domain Bacteria; phylum Pseudomonadota; class Gammaproteobacteria; order Legionellales; family Legionellaceae; genus Legionella. The sequence continues at coordinate 42,046 of JACCWN010000050.1, read as the reverse complement.
ACAACATTATTAAACTATTAGAGTTTTATCCTGAGTCTGCAATTTATGTTGCGGGCTTTACCGATAATGTTGGTTCCAGGTGTCATAAGAAATTATTATCTCAAGCTCAGGCTGAAACCATGCTCACTTTTTTATGGAGTTTTGACATCCCGGCAGAGGCACTTAAAAGCGAAGGGTATGGCGATAAACACCCCATATCAGACAACAAGCTCATTCATGGCAGTGCTCAAAATAGACGTATAGAAATCCAATGGTTTACAAGTCCCGTTGACAATAAACCACGTCATTTTGCTGAAATGACAAAATAAGGGCCTTGTAAAAATGAATTCTAGATTTATTGGAGGCATACTACTCATTGTTGGTACCTCCATTGGTGCAGGTATGCTTGCATTACCTGTGGGTAATGCTGCAACTGGCTTTTGGCAATCTTCACTCTATTTAATATTGTGTTGGGCAGTAATGACCATGGGCGCTTTTTTTATTCTTGAAGCAAACCTCTTTATTGCTCGAGGTAAACACATGGTTTCAATGGCCCAAGCCACTTTAGGACAGTTTGGCACAGTTACAGCCTGGGTGAGCTATTTATTTTTATTATATAGCTTACTGTCAGGTTATATATCTGGTGGCGCAGATATGCTTAAAAGCTTTCTTTCTAAAGCAGGCCTTCATTTGCATGACTGGCAGGCCAGCACCTTATTTACATTATTTTTTGGGTTCATTGTTTATGGCGGTATTCGCTCTGTGGATTACGCCAATCGCAGCCTTATGTTGGGCAAACTAATCATTTATTGCATTTTAGTCATACTCATCGCACCCTACATAGATCTACAACATTTTCAGCATGGCAATTTGCGGGCTATTGGTAGCTCCATCATGCTTTTGATTACTTCTTTTGGTTTTGGCATCATAATTCCCAATTTACGGGAATATTTTGATGGTGACATTCCAACTTTGAAAAAGGTTATTTTCATAGGTTCTTTAATACCGCTGGTTTGCTATTTTGCTTGGGACGCTGTGATAATGGGCACTTTGCCTGCCAAAGGAAATCATGGACTGGAGATGCTGATGCAAAGTCAACACACCAGCAGTGATCTAGCTCACATATTGTCTGACAAAGTACAGAACAACACAATCAGTATTTTATTCAATACATTTACCTCAGTTTGTATGTTGACAGCTTTTTTAGGGGTTTCTTTATGTTTATATAGCTTTTTTGCAGATGGCTTAAAGTGTAGTCAAGAAGGTTTTCAAGGTTTTGGTTTGTTTGTCTTAACTTTTTTCCCTCCCTTATTGATAGTCATTTATTACCCCGGAGCCTATATACATGCCTTACGGTATGCAGGGATATTTTGTATTATTTTATTACTACTTTTACCAGCGCTTATGTGTTTTTTTGGCAGAAAAAAATTTACATCACCCTTTTATGTACCAGGTGGTAAGGCTGCTCAAATAACTGTGATCCTAATCTCTATGATGTTACTGATTCATGAATTTATCATGTTACTGTATTAATTAAAGTTGACTTGTACGAGCAATGTACGATAAGATATTGTTTTATTTTTAACCAATTGGATGTATTATAGTGATTAATTCAAAATTTATAGGCGGCATATTGCTGATAGTAGGTACCTCCATAGGCGGGGGTATGTTGGCACTTCCTGTCTCTACCGCTGAAGTAGGTTTTGGAAATTCAATTTTTTTCCTTATTTTCTGTTGGGCCGTGATGACTGCAGGTGCATTGTTGATTCTAGAAGTAAATCTAAGATTACCTGCTGGCAGCAATATGATCTCCATGGCAAAAGCAACGCTTGGGTTACCAGGACAAATCGTGGCCTGGATAACTTATTTATTGTTACTTTACACCTTGTTGGCTGCTTATATTTCTGGGGGCAGTGATGTTTTTAATAGTTTATTACAAAAAATACATGTCAACCTACCCAATGATGTAACTGCTGTGATTTTTACAGCATTGTTCAGTTTGGTTGTATACAATGGCATAAAATCAGTTGATTATGTAAATCGTGGTTTGATGTTTGGTAAATTAGGTATCTATTGCTTACTTGTAGTCATTATCAGTCCGCATATCTCAACCATTGGACTAAGTGGTGGGTCCGCAAGAGCTGTAACAGGCACGCTCATGATCTTGATAGGATCTTTTGGATTTGCATCCATCATACCCAGTTTACGTGACTATTTTGAAGGCGATAAACAAGCGTTAAGACGGGCCATACTGTTAGGTTCTTTGATTCCCTTGTGTTGTTATATTCTTTGGGATGCAATCATAATGGGTGTGGTTTCACGTGAGGGTAACAATGGGTTATTGGCCTTGCTTAAATCTGATCATGTGACCAGTGGCTTAACCCTTGCCTTGAATGATGCCATTCATAGCCAATGGATCAGCGGTTTTTTTGGTTTTTTCACATCCATCTGTATGCTTACAGCCTTTCTGGGGGTCTCATTGAGTCTGTTTGATTTTTTAGCAGATGGTTTAAAATTAAAAAAATCTGGCAAGCAAGGAAAATATACCTTGGCCCTAACCTTTCTACCTCCTTTGGCGGTCGTACTTATCAATCCGGGAATTTATCTTAAAGCCTTTAGTTCTGCGGGTATTTGTTGTGTCATTTTGTTGTTGATAATGCCAACGCTCATGGCATGGAAAGGACGCAAACTATGTACCATTGAAGATAGCCATATGTTACCTGGTGGCTACCCTGGATTGTACCTTCTTGGAGTCATTGGTCTAGGCTTACTTATGGTTGCTTTTATTTGGTAATCGAGCCATCACAAAAGGTTGTATATTAGCGGTTAGTTTAGAACCGATAAGCAGCCTTCTTTTAATAACAAAATTTTATCCATACGTTGTGCGATTTGTTGATCATGGGTCACAATTACTAAGGCAGTATTCATTTCATTGTTAAGCTCTAACATCAAATCCAAAACAATTTTTGCAGTTGCTTGGTCAAGATTTCCTGTGGGCTCATCTGCTAACAAACAGTGAGGTTGATGTACCAAGGCACGGGCTATTGCCACCCTTTGGCGTTCTCCCCCTGAAAGTTGAGCAGGCTTATGTTCTTTTCTTGCCTTCAAGCCTACTTTGTCTAACATATCACTGGCAAGACCTACAGCCTTCTTCACAGCCGTGTTTCCCAACAATAAAGGCATTGCAACATTCTCCAGAGCAGTAAACTCAGGTAGAAGATGATGAAATTGATAAACAAATCCTAAGCTTTTGTTGCGTAATAAGCAGCGTTTTTTTTCTTTCAACTTTGTCCAATCAACTTGATTTATATAAACATTTCCCTTGGTGGGCGTATCTAACCCACCTAGAAGATGTAGCAAGGTGCTCTTGCCTGAACCTGAAGGCCCTATAATTGCCAAGCTTGTGCCCTTGGCAATGGACAAATCTATACCTTGTAACACATGAATTACAGATGTCCCATCATTAAAGGATTTACTGAGATTTTGACAACTCAAAATCAGGTCATTCATAATGTAGGGCCTCCGCAATGACGGTTTTTGATGCACGCCAAGCTGGGTAAATGGTTGCTAAAAAACTCATCAGTAAAGCCATGACACAAATTTTCACCAGATCACTGATCATTATCTTTGAAGGCAAATAGTCAACAAAATAAATACTAGAAGATAATACTTTAACCTGAAAAAGTGATTGAAGAAAGTTAACAATGGCAGTGGCATTATTGGCAAGAACCAATCCCCCTATCAATCCTATTGCCGTACCTACAATACCCACCATCATACCTTGTACAATAAATATTCCTAAAATGGTTGCAGGCGTGGCACCAATTGTACGTAATATAGCTATCTCAGCTTGCTTATCATTTACAACCATAACCAAGGAAGAAACCAAATTAAAGGCGGCTACTCCTATGATTAATAACAAAATCAAAAACATCATTGTTTTTTCAAGTTTAATCGCTTGAAAAAAAGCACCAAATTCTTTGGTCCAATTTCCTACCAGATATTCCTCACCTAATAAATCCGAAATTTTATAAGATATTTCTGGAGCCTTATAAACATTGTCAATTTTCAATTTAAGCCCAGTAACATTATTTCCCATTTGCAACAATTTTTGCGCATCATGTAGGTGAATAAAGCCCAATTTTGTATCAAAATTAAATCCTGTACCAGCGCTAAATATGCCTACAACGGTAAAGCGTTTAAATCGAGGTATCATACCTGCTGGAGTAACCGTTGCCTGGGGAATCATAATGCTGACCTTATCTCCCATCATCAGACCCAGGTTGTCTGCCAAACCTTTTCCCAAAATGATGCCGAAATGGTTTAAATCTTTCATATCTCCTATCAGCAATTTATCGTGAATGTGGTTTAACCCTTCTTCTTTTTCCGGTAATATGCCTGTTAAAATGATGGGCAACACTTGACCTTCATGTGTTAACAGCCCTTGGCCACCAATGAATGGTGCTATTGCTTTAACCTGTGGGAGTGATTGTATTTTCTTCTCAATCATAGGCCAATTGGACATTTTATCATTTGGGCCAAATACAGTAACTTCTGGTGCCATGCCAAAAAACCGATTATGTATCTCTTCATCAAAACCATTCATTACGGATAAAACTGTAATTAAAACCATAACCCCTAACCCAATGCCCAACATAGAGCTTAAGGATATAAAAGAAACAAAATGGTTTCTTTTTCTTGAGCGCGTATAACGCAATCCCATAAAAAGAGCTAATGGCTTATACATAAATTGGTTCAATTTTAGTTAAAAGCCTATTGTAGAGAAAAATAGGGTGTTGGGATATACCCAATAGGCAGTTAAGCCATATATTGTCATTTAATCATCAGACAACCCACACACTTATCCACAGATTTTGTGGATAGAAGGTCGGTGTCGTGAAATAGAATTGACTTCTCCCCTTTACGCGCCAGCGACTTATTATTATAAAAAATAAGTTTTGAAAACATCAAAAATTTGAGTTTTTTATTTAATCAATGTATAATTTTATATCTTTTGAGTATTGAGTAGAACCATGTGTCCATAAATTTATACTTTAACAAACTGTTTAAGCCCGGTGTAATCCGTGAGGTATTCGATGTAGGAACTTCACTTCAGTTTGCAGTTACGCTTGTATGGAAGCTTCTTATACATAATAACAAGGGAAAAGGCTCTTTTTTCAAACTAAAGCAGTATGATTGGGTAGGTTTTTTCACTGGTTTAACCAGGATCTTTCTGTCTCCAATACTTTGTGTATGTATAGCTCTCTTGTGCTTTATATATACCATTCATTCAATGGGAAATAGCTTCGGATACCTTCTTGATGGGGAATTTAAACAAGCGTTCAAAGAGCTTACACTCCAACTAATGGGCATGGTCTTTGGTATTATTTACATAATACCCCACATTTTTCTATGTCCCGTTTTAAATTTAGTTCAATTTTTAGTGCGATCAGGATTTACACTCTTTAAGTTGCCCTATAACTGGTATCACCGGTATAACGAGGCTCCAGGATTTTTTCCCATAACCCCAGAAGAGACTCTTGCTCAAGAAATTTTTTACGAGCATTTCTATCATAAACGATTGACAGCACACATACCCGTTAAAGACTTAATTAATTTAATTATGGAGTATGGCCAAGCTCTTCTTCCATTGGACTTCTTTAAAAAGAGTTTAAATGAGTTTCAAATGCTATATTCTGCTTTGTATTATGGAGAAACAACCTTATTTAAAAGGAAACCTAAAATTTTTGATGGCATGTCTTTTTCTAACATTAAAACCTATGCAAAAGCGCACCCTAACAGTAGAACGGCAAAAACACTGACAATTTTCCACGATCAATTGCTTGAACACAAACCAACCTTTCCAGCTGTTCATCAATATTGCCAATCTCATTCAGGACTATTTTCTACCCGATTCTTCCCTATAGGAAATAAAAATCATGATATCAATAAGCTTGATGGGGCACGAAGTCGACTTATATTTAAACATTTACCCGATACTCTAAGCACATCAATAAACTAGCCAAGTTTTCCGTTCCAAATAATAGATTGGACTAAATTATCCAAAACATGAGTTATACTACCCTCACATTTATACAAAAGGTTCATGATGTTGATATTAGGTATAGAAACTTCTTGTGACGAAACAGGTGTCGCTATTTATGACTCAAAGCGTGGTTTATTAGCCCATGCTTTACATTCACAAATCAATACACATAGACCACATGGCGGGGTCGTTCCTGAGCTTGCTTCCAGGGATCATATTAATTACCTAATTCCTTTAGTAGAAGAGGCTTTAATACAAGCCCAGTTAAATAAAGGCGATCTCCAAGGAATTGCTTATACAGCAGGGCCTGGTTTGATTGGTGCTTTGTTGGTTGGGGTTTGTTTTGCTAAGAGCTTTGCTTATTCTCTAGGTATCCCAAGTTTAGGGATACATCATCTCGAAGCCCATGTATTGGCTGCTAAATTGGAAACCAGTTCGCTTGAATTTCCATTTATTGCCCTGTTAGTTTCAGGGGGGCATTGTCAACTGATACAAGCCAAGGCTTTGGGTGATTATCAATTGATAGGAGAGACCCTTGATGACGCTGTTGGCGAGGCCTTTGATAAAACAGCAAAATTAATGGGAATCCCTTATCCAGGTGGTCCGAAACTTGCCAATCTGGCGGATCAATGTGATTCAACCCCTTATCACTTTCCACGTCCAATGACCACAAAACCTGGACTTGATTTCAGTTTCAGTGGATTAAAAACGCATGCCTTAACTACTTGGCAAAAAAGCAAACAAGACGACAAGGCTCGGGGAGAAATTGCAAAAGCCTTCCAAACAGCAGTCGTTGATACGCTGATTATTAAATGTAAAAGAGCCATGCAAGCATACCCTTGTAACCGCTTAGTTGTGGCCGGTGGGGTTGGTGCAAATAAACATCTAAGACAAGCATTAGAAACATGGACTAAGAGTATTCAGGCCCAGGTGTATTTCCCAGCGCCAGACTATTGCACTGACAATGGTGCCATGGTGGCCTACACAGGATGCTTACGAATGATGCAAGGTGAATTTGATTCCAATTTAGGCGTACATGTACAAGCTCGTTGGCCATTATCTTAAATTAAGGCACCATAGGCTTGGTGGGCGGTTTTTTGACACCCGCAGTCGCTTTATTTCTTTGTTTGGGTGGTGTTTTTTTTAATTCTATTGGTTTGCCGTCTTGATCAAATTTGATTATAGCAGCCTTAGGTGTTTTCGCCTGTTTTGGAATCTCAGTGCCATTGGTTGTTTCATGGGCTGTATTGGGCAGCGGATCAGGGATGATCTCATCCAAAGCGCTCTTAGTAAAATTTATTTTATTTTCTTCTCCATTGAAAAGTCTTACTATATTTTCATTGTGCTTGTAAAGTATGAAGAGTGTTATAAAAAATAAGGGCGGGAAAGTGCTGATATGTTTAAATAACATCAGCGAATACAGTGGTGCCAAGCAGATAGATACGATTGAAGCCAAAGAGGAATAACGAGTTAATTTAGCAACAGCTAACCAAGTAATGGCTACCAAAACACCAAGAACGACTTGAAGACCAATCAAGCCCCCTATGGCCGTAGCCACTCCTTTGCCGCCTTTAAACTCAAAGAAAACAGGATACATATGACCAAATACAGCAGCTAAAGCTGTATAAGAGGCCACCATAGGATTTGCCAACAGTATTGCCAACATCACTGGAATCAAGCCTTTTAGGACATCAGCCATCATAACGAGAGCGGCATATTGTTTGCCTGCAAGACGCAGCATATTGGTGGCACCTGGATTTTTAGAACCTTGAAGTCTTGGATCTGGTAATGAAAATAAACGGGAAACAATTACCGCAGAACTGATTGAACCCATCAAATAACCAAGGGCCACAAATGCTAAAAACACAATCACCGCTATCTCCTATACCTTACTGTGAACTGCCCTATGAAACCTAATGATATAAATAGAAACCTTTAGGTAGAAAGAAATATAATATAAAGAACACCGCTGCCCTAGTCAAGAATACTCATGGTAAAAACAAGGCCTGCAAATTATTTGTAAAACGTCTGCCAAAAGCGCTTACTTGCCAGTGAGTCTGCGTTAAAACTAGAAGCTTTTTATCCTGCGCTAATTGTAGCTTAGGCAAAAGCCTATGAAGCTCTAAACCCGTGGTTAGGGTAAATAAATCAAGAGGGATTGCTTGCTCCAGACGACTTGTATTCAACATAAACTCAAATATCAGTTCATCTTCTGTAACCACCTCCAAACCTGATAAAAACAGAGTATCAGCTTTTAAATAGGCATCAGGTTGTTTATATTTGCGAGTCCTTATGATGCCTTTTTCAGTGGTATGCTTGCCATGGGCCCCAGCACCAATTCCAAAATAATCACCAAATAACCAATAATTTAAATTATGTCGGGCTTTTTTGTTATTTTTAGAAAAGGCTGAAATTTCATAGCGATTATAATCATGCTTTGCCAGCTGATTAAAGCCTTGAATTTCCAATGCATAGGCATCTTCTTCAGAAGGTAAAGGGGGCTGTTGTTTATAAAATACTGTATTGGGTTCTATTGTTAATTGATACCAAGAAATATGCTCAGGCTGATACGCTATGGCTGTATTTAAATCAGCCAAGCCCTCTTCAACACTTTGATTAGGTAAGCCGTGCATTATATCTAAATTAATAGTATCAAACCCTGCCTTTCTTGCAGCCTCTATAGCAAAATGTGCTTGTTTATCATCATGAATACGTCCAAGTGCCTTAAGATGCAATGGATTAAAACTTTGTATTCCTAAAGACAACCGATTAATGCCAGCCTGTCTATAGTCTGTAAATCTTTGTTGTTCAACCGTGCCGGGGTTAGCTTCCAAGGTAATTTCAATGTCTTTGGCAAAGGGTAACCTTTGATTTACAGCAGCGAGTAGATCGCAAAAGGACTGTGCTGTAAAGAGGCTAGGTGTACCACCGCCTATGAAAATAGAGCATAATTGGCCTACTTTATAATGCCTTAGATCTTCATTTAAATCCGCAATCAGTGACAATATATAATTTTTTTCCGGTAATAAAGGCGGACTTTTATGTGAATTGAAATCACAATATGGACATTTACGAATGCACCAAGGAATATGGATATATAATGATAAAGATTGCATACACTATTTAAGCTGGCTTGTTTGAGCATGCAATAGTATCATAAGTGCAAAATGTGTCACCAAATAGAGGAAAATAACATGAAAAATAAACGTATTCGAGTCGCCATCACAGGTGCAGCTGGACAAATTGGTTACGCATTGCTATTTCGCATTGCCTCAGGGCAAATGTTTGGATCTGATACAGAAGTTGAACTGAATTTGTTAGAGCTCGAATCTGCACTTCCCGCCCTTGAAGGCGTGGCTATGGAACTTGAAGATTGTGCTTTTCCTTTGTTGAAGCGCATTCTATGTACCTCCGATCTGAAAGCAGCAATGGATGGGGTTCATTGGTCTTTATTGGTGGGTTCAGTGCCCCGTAAAGCCGGTATGGAACGGGCAGATTTACTCCAGATAAATGGCGGCATCTTTACCAAACAAGGACAAGCCATCAATGATTATGCCAGTGATGATGTGCAAGTACTGGTTGTGGGCAATCCATGTAATACAAATTGCTTAATTACCATGAATCATGCCAAGGACATACCTAATGATCGCTTTTATGCCATGACAACATTAGATGAATTGCGTGCTCGGAACCAATTGGCTAAAAAAGCTGGTGTAGATGTAACAGCAGTAAGTCAAATGACCATATGGGGTAATCATTCAGCAACCCAATATCCTGACTTTTACAATGCCTATATCAATGGCAAATCCGTAGTCGATGTCATTACTGATACCACCTGGCTACAAGAAGACTTCATTTCCACCGTGCAACAACGTGGCGCGGCAATTATCAAAGCACGTGGTTCATCCTCTGCAGCTTCTGCAGCCAATGCCATTGTGAAAAATGTAAATAACTTAATACAAGACACGCCTTCTGGGGAATCTTTTTCATTATGCAGACAATCAAACGGTGAATATGGCGTGGATTCCGGGCTGATTTTTTCTTTTCCACATACTTTTAAATCAGGCAAACTCACACTGGTTGAAAATTTGGATATGAATGCTTTCAGCAAAGAAAAACTCAAGCTGACTTTGGATGAATTAAGGCAAGAACGCGATACGGTACGCTCCTTAGGCTTATTGGAAGATTGATGAGAGTTAAGGATTTAACAATTTAAAATAATGGGGGCGTTGGTTTTAAGCCACTCCCTATTATTGTCGCTGGCGCGTAATTGATTTTTACCTAGTCCCACGTTTGAGAGTTAATAAGTTTTGCGCCAGCGTCTAATTAGGTAAAACAGGCTTTTCAAGTGATTAAGTCCCCCCGTGAATTAGGAAATACGCCGCGGATGACTTAATACAATGTAGGCTTAAAAGTATTTTTCCTTGATAACAGCGCTTTTTTGTACTTAAGAGGCAATCGATATTTGACCCTAGGGGTTAATCATTGAAGAGGTCTTATACTCATTTGGAGCGCAGACAGCTTTACTATATCTGGTACAGATGCTTTCAAAGTACATTAAATATTCATTCTGATTGTAATCGGGTTGTTCTTTTATCAGTATGGGATTTTTTTTCTCTGTTCTTATTTCATGTCTGTTTTGGGTTTCTTTTGAGGATATAAGTCCTGAGAAAAAATCACATAACTCTTTGAATAAATTTATTATTCTTGACCAAAAGGTTGACTTTAATTCAATGGGAGTTATTACTTCCGGTTTTTCTTCTAATTCAAACATAAAATGCACGTTTTTTGGTGATGGTTTCAGCTCTTCTAAATCAAATTCAAATATTTTACTGGTTTTTATTTTGTCAATTAATTTATTTATCAATGCTTCAATGTTAGTAAAATCTGCATGTTGAAGTATGTATGCATTTAATTCAGATATGATATTATTAAAAATAATATTTAACTCTAGAAAATCATGATATATAGGGCATTCTTGATCTACTTGATTTCCATCATGGTTTAGTATTTTACCTTTCTGGTTGTATTGTTTTAGTATATTTAACCTTTTGGAAAATTCTTGAGGATTATCCCAACCCATCAAGTAATTTAAATTGTCCCGCAAATTTGATATATATTTAACCACTGTTGTAATATTTTTTTTAGTAGCTTCATCTGATTTAGGTTTTAAAGGGGGTGTTTTAATTGAAAAGAATAAATCTTTCAAAGAGCTTTCACTTTTAATCTTCATCTTTACTCCAATAATGCTTGATTGTACTTCATCTACCCTTAAGGAATTATTAATAGTGTAAATATTTTTTAATATTTTTATTCACGGTTAGAGAGGAGGATTAAAAATAATGTTAGGAGAGGTAATTTTTTATGGATTAACCATTTGGCTTTTATTTAATATGATACCCCTAAATTTCAGAGCTTACCAGATTCTTATCAGAGGTTTTGCTATTATTCTAACCACCAATCTTAAACTTCTTAGACTTCGAAATTGAATAAAAATGCTAAATAGAGTATAATTTCGACTCACTCTGAATCTTTGGAACAATGCATGAGATTTAAAACAGAATTACAACGTTTACAACACCCACAGGCGCGTCTTATCCCTGTGATTTTGTGGGAGAAATATAGTGGTGGTTACTTATCAGAAGATATGCTCCACATGATGCAAGCCGAAGATAATGAATGTTTATCCTTTATTGGTAAACTTCAATACGCAGGGAATAAAAAAATCACATGGATTGCCCTAGCAGTAAGTCACCCCACACTTGGCCCACCAGAATTAGAACAAATAGCTTGTAAATTAGAAATCAAAAGCGATCTCCTCCAATTTGCTATTCAAGTAGGCAACCTGGATTTAATATCTTTTTTAACAAGTAAAGAACCCTATTCTGCTCAGAAAGCCCGTGATAATTTCAATTATAAGGCTAAAAAATCAGCTGCATACGCAGGCCATCTAGCTGTGTTTCAGTATTTTGATACAGATGAGCCGCTTGAGTATGCTGTGTGGGAAAAAATGTACACAAAATCTGGTTTTTACGGACATCTTAGCATCTTGCAGTATCTTGAAGAAAAAGAACCACTCTTTTTAGCACGGCTTATCAATGATAATTCCTATTTATTCACAACTATGTTGGCTACTGCAGCAACAAATTATCGGCTAGACATATTACAACATTTTCAAGAAAAGGCACCGCGGCAATTAGAAACCTTACTAGCCTTAAAGGATTTTAATATTTTCAACAGTGCTGTTCGGGAAAAAAATATTCAGATGGTAGAAAAGTTATTACAATTCCATGTTATTTTGGCTTATGCTGAAGCACATGGTGAGTACGATCAATTTGTTAACCCTTATATATCTAAGGAATTAGAATCCTTGCATCAACAAAAAAGTGCATTTGAACTAAATAACACAAATACAGTTTTCGATGTTGATTTATCAATGGCTGAAAGAGGCTTCTATATTTTACGTAAACTTATACGTTTATCCTGTGATCCAGCCATCTTAGACGATATTCGCTTTCTTTTAAGCATACCAGCAATAAGAAACCTTGCTCATAAAGCAAGTGCAGACCTATTTCATACCCAAGAAACAACCGGTAGACAAAATGATTTGTTGCTATTGGCGCTCAGAACTCCCAATGAATTTGCGGCAGAACTGTTATTAAACATTCCTGCGATTAGGGCTTTGGCTGTAGAAAACAATTATTACCGCAGTGAATTCCAAGACGGTGTGGATTTGAGAGCGCTTGCGCTTGATCGCGAATCCTCGATGACTGCACTCACAACTGGTGAGCAAAGTCGTTTGCAAGCAGCCCTTACCCGTTACAATCCAACATTGCAAAAAAAAGGCATGGTGAGCGAAATCATGCAAAATTTGAGACATCTGCTGCAATGTCGTTTTGAAGAAAAACCTGCTGTTATAGCAATAGAAAGAGATGGAGTAGAGAGTAGTCTTAGGTTGCCCTTTCTTTGGATTAATTTTGAAAAACTTACTTTGTCACCCCAAGAAAGAAAAGCTGCCAACACAGCCTACCATCAGCACAAAGACCATACAGCCTGGCGATACCTATCTAAACCCAATCCTTGGATGCATCCTAAGGCCAGCCATGTGAATGGACAAGGGTTACGCCTTCGTTGGGCTGCCTTTGAAGAATACCAGCCACTCATTGCGCTCTTTTTCTTAGCAGTTATAGATAAAGAAGTGGATCCCATTGATGGCTTTACTTTAGAAACCCGTCTTGAGCACTTTATTAGTGAGATTGCCCTCATTGGTCGGGCTCATAATTGGGTAAAAACCAAAGTTGTGGATGAAATGAATAAACCTATATTAGATAAAGAAGGCAGACCACTGACAATTGAAGCTGACAAGGTAAAAAAAGGAGATAAACCCTCTTGTTTTTCTGGAGCGAAACGCCGTTTGTTTCAATCGGTTCAAGGACATACGCTTTTTAAAGTGCTCAATACTGAAATCCTTGCCGGGGAAATTCGTAATTTTGTTCGACAGCATTTCATCCAGGCCATATCTTTAAATAATCCCTACAGTCTTAACAAGGCCTGGGATGATTTAACCCTTGGAGAGCAAGGTACTTATGAGGTATTAAAAGTACTGGATATTTCTGAAATAAAAATACAACAATTTTTGCATAATTTAGAAAGTAAATATGGTCCCCAATTTCAAAATGGAATGGACCTTAAAGAATTTTTCAATAAAGCCTTTGAATTGAAGAATTCTAAAACCGATTGTCATGCGATTAGCTTCGGCTATGTAGGCGTCGGAGACTTATTACAAAAAGCATTGGCAAATAATCATGCATCCAACCCGAATGTTTTATTTCAAATAAAATCTCTGCCGCCTCGTGAGCAACACAGTTATCTGGAATATAAACCCTAAGAAGCAGAACTTCTTATTGATGTCATTATTGATAAGAAGTCACTCTTAAATCCTTCTATTACAAATTTTAAACTCTGTTTTGTTGTGGACTTTGATTTTCTTTATCATCCTGCAATACCTTTATATCCATTGTACCATCATAACTGTTAATCAGTTCTTGAAGACTTTTAGGAATCACAGTTGGAAGGGACAGAAAAATGGTATTTCTGCGTTTCATTGGGTACTTTTGAAAAGGACTCAAAATTTCATACATGCGGCTTGAGAATACGCCTTTTATTTGTTTTATATTTTTATCTTCTAAAAGGGATATGATCGCTGACAGATCGTTTTTTCCTATGGCGTCAATACAGGTTGTAACTATCCTTGCCTTATGTGCAAGTACAGCATGATCACTACTTGATGAAATTGTAAGGACTCTTTTTTGTAAATAACCAACCAACTGTTTAATAAATTGTTTTTCCTCAGAGGCATCAGTCAATGTTAAAGCTAATTCGTTTGCACGCTTGATAACATCTACAACTTGCGATTGTATTACTAGATTTTTTTGTATTTCAAGTCTTTGATAGGTTTCTCTCTCCCTGTCTTGAGTATCATCAAAATCCGAACGAAACTTCACTCCTCTGCCTAAAAAAACTTTCATCACTGATACTCTACAAAAATGGCAATTAAAAACAATTTACGCCTAAAATAAGGGCATAACTAAGAGGGGGAGACTAGCATAGAAAAATGTTTAACTCAATGAATTAAACACACTTTGTGAACGTAGAGGTGAGTTATTTTTTAATTCAAATGACTTAGTTTTGTCCGTAGAATTTTGTAAAGAAGTCTATAGCCGTTTTTGCTAGATCTAGGATCTATTATTTTTTTACACATTCAATGCAGCTTGCTATCAGAAAATTTCGAGATTTAATATAGTTTATTAATCGTTTTATTTGAACATGATTCATGCAAAAAGAATAATTTATAGCAGCGTTAATCATATTTAAATTTTACTAAATCCAGTCATTTACTCGACACTTATAAATTTAAAAAATAGACCAGGATTTTTCTACAATTCATTACTATGTATGCTAACCTCCAACACTTCTAACCATTCCATTCAATCGTTCAGATTTAGACAAAGCAACTTGGTCTTTTTGCGCCAATTGACGATTGGCATATGGCCCAATAACGACCCTGTACCAATTTCCAGAGGCATTCAGCACAGGTGTTACAATCACTGCATACCCTTTCAATGTCAACAATGCTTTTAGATGCTCTGCGTCACTTTTTGCTTTAAAAGATGCAACTTGAATCAAAAAAGAACCTTTTTCAATCAAGGTATGCACAGGTTTCGTAGGTTCAACTCGAGGTGGCGGTGTATTCAACACTTGATTGGTTGTAGGTGATGTAACTGCTTTACTGGTAGCAGGAGGTCCGGTCAAAGCTGGCTTGGTTGAATTTAGAACTTGTGATGCATTTGCATTTGCATTTGCATTTGCATTTGCATTTGCATTTGCATTTGCATTTGATTGCGTTTGACTGGTCGTAGGTGTTTGCCCAGCGTTCTTTTCATTGGCTAATAGTGTATAAAATTCAAATTTAGGTTTTGGCACCTGCTGTGCTTTTTGTACAGCCACTGGAGGTACTTCTGATTTAGATTCGTGGTATGCCAATACTTGAGTATTCATCCACCGACTTAAAGACTCTATATTTAAAAAACAGGCTGTTAAATACCCTAGCAGAAAACTAAGTACAATCACTAAAAAGTGATTGGATGCTTTGGATTTTCTCCTCCCAGATGGTCTAGAACCATAATCTCTTGTCATTACATACTCTCAGGTGCCGATACGCCTAATAAATCCAAACCATTATTTAGAATTTGTCTTGCCGCCTCAATCAAGCATAAACGTGCACAACGCAAGGGTTCAAGCTCACATAATAAAGGTACCGCATTGTAATAGCTATGTAGAGCCTGTGCCAATTCTCGAAGGTAATAGGCCACTTGATGAGGTTCGCACAGTTCAGCTGCGGATTCTATGACCTCAGGATAACGACTAATGAGGGTTATCAAAGCGGTTTCATGAGGCTTATCTACTAAATCAAGGTTGCTCAGACCCTGGGGCATATCCCATGCCAGCTGTCTTTCTTTAAGCTGCCTAAACACACTGCAAATTCTCGCATGTGCATATTGTATATAATATACGGGATTGTCATTTGATTCAGACTTTGCTAATTCAAGATCAAAATCCATGTGCTGCTCAGGTTTCCTAGCCACATAAAAAAATCGTGCAGCATCATTCCCAACTTCCTGGCGTAATTCCCTCAATGTAACAAAAGAGCCACTGCGAGTTGACATTTGCACACGTTCTTGACCGCGGTATAAAATTGCAAACTGCACCAACAAGACAGTTAAAGCATTTTCATCATGTCCTAAGGCGGTTACTGCAGAGCGAACGCGTGTTAAATACCCATGATGATCTGCTCCGAAAATATCAATGACTCTATCATATCCTCTATCGTATTTATTCCAATGATAGGCCACATCCGAGGCAAAATAAGTGGTTTGTCCATTGGCACGAATCAACACCCGGTCTTTTTCATCCCCAAAGTCTGTTGCTTTAAACCAAAGTGCACCGGATTTTTTATAGGTATGCCCGCCATCATCTAGCGCTTTGATACCTTTTTGAATAGAGGCATCTTCAAATAAAGATTGTTCAGAGAACCAATTATCAAAGTATACGCCAAACTGTTCTAAGTCTTCTTTGATATCTTCTAATACTGTTTTAAGCGCTTTTTGATGAAAGCATGCAAAGCCATCAATACCGAGGAGCTGATTTGCTTGTGCAATCAAGGCATCAATATATAGCTCTTTATCACCACCTTGAGGTTCATCTAATGGCAGCTTTGCAGTTACATCAGCCCAGGAGTGTACAAATTTATCACCTTGCTCTTGCCAAAGCACTTGAGCAATGTTTTGAATGTAATCGCCCTTATAAGCATTGGCTGGGAAAATCACTGGAATATTTGCAAGCTCCAGATAGCGTAACCATACACTGGTAGCTAAAATATTCATTTGCCGACCGGCATCGTTGACATAATACTCTGTGGTTACATCATATCCAGCAGCCTTTAATATATTTGCCAAAGTTGCCCCAAAGGCAGCACTTCGACCATGGCCTACATGCAAGGGTCCAGTGGGATTGGAAGATACAAACTCAAGTAAAATGTTTTGTCCCTGACCTAAAGTACTGCGGCCAAAGTCCTTACCTTTGCTCAGAACTTCTGAAATAACCTGTGAAAGCACATCATTTTGCATGAAAAAATTGATAAATCCAGCCCCACCTATTTCAACTTTTTTTACTTGTGGATTGGCTGGTAAGGCTTGAATCAAGGTTTGTGCTAATTGTTTTGGTGCCTGGCCACAAGGTTTTGCTAAGGTTAAAGCCAAGTTGGTGGCAAAATCCCCAAAAGCAGGATCTTTGACATGATCTATTTTGATTACCACTTCTAGATCGATGGGTAATTGACCTGAAGTCCGTAAGGACTGGATGGCCTGCTTTAAGAGAGATTCAATGATGTGTTTCATTATTATACGATTACTAAAAAAATTATAGCTATTATATACTTAAGAACCTTTAAAACACCAGGTTTTGCGCCACCTGTTTTATTAAGATGTAAAGTAGCAGACCGCCAGGGCAACCGCGTCTAAACGTATATTATGAGGTCAAAATGCCTACTTTTCGAACTTTATGACCCTAATTCAGCAATAATCGAGATTCTAGATCCTGTGTATACCGCGCATAAAGCGCGCTAAGTAGGCAAATATGCGGATTTATGATCAAATCAGATGCCTTTACCTTGGCCACCCGCTTGTGACATGCTTACAAAACTTTTGAGCCAGGATTAAATCTTCTTTTGTATTAATATCTTGCAAAGGCTTCACACAGGCTATCTCTACCTTAATGGCTGCACCATGCCATAAAATACGTAATTGCTCTAAGGCTTCAGCCAGTTCAAGTTCACAAGCTGGCCATTGAACAAGTTCAAGCAAAAACGCAGCCCTGTAGGCATATAAGCCTATGTGTTTAAAACTATGAGAAAAGGAATTTATTTCATCTCTATGGGCGGGAATTGGGCTTCTTGAAAAATATAAGGCGTAGTTATCGCAAGACCGCACCACTTTCACAATATTGTGGTTGTGTAACTCCTCAATCGTCTTGATTGGCCAACATAAAGTAGACACAGGTGCTTTAGTATTTTCTAAAAGAGCAGCTACTTGGGCAATGGATTGAGGTGAAATAAAGGGCTCATCTCCTTGGACATTCACAATGATGTCTTCAGCAGCATAATCGCCTTCTGTTACTACTTGCGCCAATCTATCAGAACCCGATTGATGGGTATTTGCAGTCATTTTCACTAAGGCCCCAAACTGATGTGCATGTTGGGCTATGACCTCATTATCGGTGGCAATTATTATGCTTTTTGCCTCTGATAAACAAGCTTGCCTGTATACTCGCTCAAGTATACTTATTCCATCTAATTTCATAAGCAATTTGCCAGGAAACCGCGTGGATTGAAATCGTGCTGGAATGATGATGTGAAAGCCCTGACTCATAAGGTATCTTTTTCTTCAAGAGAAATTATCCGAGCGTTTTGTTCTAATAATACAGGGATGTCTTCTCTTATAGGGTAAGCAAGCCTATCAAACAAACAAATAAGTTCTTGTTTTTTTTTAAGTAACTTACCTTTACATAAAGGACAAACCAATATTTCTAATAATCTTTTATCCACAGATTCATCCAATAAATCAAAATCGGATTTATTCTAACATCAGTTTGGCTCCTACTGAAACCATTTTTGATTGCATAAGGTAACAATTTGTACTATCTCTTAAGTATAGGGGTTTGAAAGGAGGTGGTGATGACCATTAAGAATACTAGGCATGAACATCCTGAAATTTTGGATATCAAAAACATATGTGAAACCATTCCCAATCTAAAAAGCACAAAAGATGTGTGCACTAAAGTGAATAAATGTAAAAAATCAAATAAACAGAAGAAACCCTAATTAGTTGATCGTGCGAAAGACTGGGTAAAAATCAATTACGAGCCAGCGACTAAGTATGAGTCACTTGATTGCGTACATAAATTGGGTGTGCTTGGTCTGGTGCTATCGGTTTTAATTGACAAGTCAGAGCAAGTCCTATCATAGATACTGCGGATGGATATACCTTAACTTTATGCTGTATTTGGGTTTTCAGATCTTCAGAGAATGCATCCCAATATAACTCCCCTCCTAAACCTGCAAGGACTACAGAGGTACCTGCTGGCAGTATAATGTCTTGGGGCGCAGACACCTTTTGTTCTGTGACTAAGAACTCATTTTTTGGAAAATAACTCCAATATAATTGGCTCATACGGGCATCTAAAACTGCAAGTACAGCATGGTCTGAATATTTATTTTGCTGACGAAGACCGTAAGTAAGAGCACTTAAGGTGTTCACGGGAATAAGCCCTAAATCTTCTTGTCCAAAGGCTAAACCCTTGGCGATGCTGCATGCTATACGTAAGCCTGTAAAACTACCAGGGCCGCTTCCAAAAATTATTCCATCCAATTGTTTTAAAGAAATGGCTGCCTCAGATAACAATCCATCAATCAAGGGTAATATTAAGTTCGCATGGGTTTTTTGGCTGGCTTGTTCTTTGTACAAACAGTCATCACCAACCTGTAGGGCAAGTGAAGCAATATCGGTGGAGGTATCAATTGCCAATAGGTTCATCATGTAAATTCAACTCGCTAATAAATTTTAAAGCTTTTTGCTCATCCCTTGTTTTGGGTATTTTAGGTAAACTGGCTAAAATTTGTCTGCCATACGCTCTACAGGTCAATCGAGGATCGGCTATCATAAGGAGGCCTTTATCTGTAATGTCTCGAATTAAACGCCCTACACCTTGCTTAAGTGAGATCACAGCATTTGGCAAAGACAATTCATCAAAACCTGATAATCCTTGATTTTTTAAATGGGCCATTTTACCTTGCATTACCGGATCAAAGGGATTTGCAAAAGGTATTTTGTCAATGATAACACAAGAAAGGCAATCACCTTTTACATCAACACCTTCCCAAAAGGTAGATGTTCCCAGCAGCACTGCATTACCCAATTGTTTGAACCGGGCTAAAAGTATGGGTTTTGCTTCATCCCCTTGGATCAACAGTGGAAATTCAAAGGCATGACCCAATAAATAGGCTACTTGTCTTAAGGCTTTATGACTTGTAAATAAGAAAAAACAACGTCCCCCACAGGCTTTAATGATGGGAATAGCGCGCATTACAAGGCATTCATAATATGTTGCATCTTTGGGATCAGGTAATCCTCTGGGCAGATACAACAGCGATTGTTTTTCAAAATCAAAAGGACTGGAAAGCAACAAGGTATTTGCGGCTTTTAAACCTAAGGGCTTACAAAAACTATCGAAAGTCGATGCAAAGGTTAGGGTAGCGGATGTAAAAATATAGGTACACTGCTGTGGTTGAAGCAAGCTCCTGAATTCCTTACCTATATCAAAGGGTGTCGAATGAAAAACTAGGTTTTGTTTAAAACGCTCAAGCCAACGAATCTTATCAGAATTCACTTGCGTAAACGAAATTAAAATCTTTTCAAAGGCATCCAGCCGTTCTTTACAGCGCGCCAGTGCCGGAAATTCTGCATTGTTGTTTTCATCAAAACAAGGCTTTAACTCACAGTTAATCGCAAGCCATCGTTCCCAAGCTGTCATAAAGGCTTTACTGTGCCTGATGGTTTCCCAACTAAGCCTGTCTTCGACAGCAGGCATGCTGTTACATAATTCGTCCATCAACACATCAATTTGGTGACTTAGTCGTTTTAAAGGCTGATTTGCCAAATCAAGCGTCGGCCATTCCTTTATGATATCTTGTAACAAGTCTTTGAATTGGCGGGTACCTATGCGTTGACCATTAAAATGGGTTGCTATTTCTGCTAATTGATGGGCTTCATCAAATATAATCACCTCCATGCCAGGCAATAATTCTCCAAACCCTTCTTGTTTCAAGTGGGAATCAGCAAAAAAAAGATGGTGGTTAATCACCACAATGTCAGCACTTAAAGCACGTTTTCTTGATTTAATCAGAAAGCAGGTTTCATGATTTGGGCACTGGGTACCCAAACAATTATCGGCAGTAGAGGTCACATAAGGCCATACAGGAGAATCCTCACCTATTTCAACCAATTCTGCTCGCTCACCAGTTTTCATCTGAGAAAGCTTTGACTGTATTTGTACAATTTCATCCACGCATTGTGGGCTTTGAAATTGACCTTCTTGTACATGTAAGGCAACACGATACTGACAAATGTAGTTAGAACGGCCTTTTAAATTGTGCATTTGCACGGATATACCCAGGGCTCTTACCAACATGGGTAAATCTTTTTGAAACAATTGATCTTGTAAAGTTTTAGTGGCAGTAGAAATCAGTGTTTTTTTCCCGCTCAATAAACTGGGTAAAAGATAAGCAAATGTTTTACCCGTACCCGTTCCTGCTTCGGCAACTAACATTGTTTTATCTTCAATCGCTTGAGCAATTGCCATTGCTAGATCAGATTGAGATTTGCGTGCTACAAAGCCTACAATGGCGGTAGACAGTCTGCCTTTATCACTGAGCATTTGCTGACAAGATTCAGCCAGTGGGCTTATTTCTCCCACTCTGTTTGCAAGTATTGTAGTTTATCTTTAACCTCATCCCATTGGGCGGCGTCTGGTGGGCCATCAATTTTGGTGGTGATGTTAGGCCATTTTAGTGCAAGATCTGCATTAATTTGCAGAAATTGGCGTTGTTCTTCTGATACATCATCTTCTGAAACGATGGCTTTTACAGGGCATTCAGGCTCACACAATGCACAGTCAATACACTCTTCAGGATGAATGACCAGAAAATTTGGCCCTTCATAAAAACAATCCACAGGACAGACCTCAACACAATCCGTATATTTGCATTTGATACAACTTTCTGTCACTACAAAGGTCATAACCACCTCACTAAGCTCAATATTTATTGATATTAAAACATAAAATAAGGCCATGTTCGAGTGCTTTAGTAAGCTCCCCCAAAGTGTTATCAGCAATAACAAAGTATTTAGCCAATTGGGAATATTTATTCAATGAGGATTAGAGATCTTTAAAATCCGCACTATACTTTAATAAATGGACCTAATGGAGCTAAGATGGCTGCAGATGAAAGACGTCAACACTGTCGTATCGATGATCACATATATTTTGACTATCGTATCATTAAACCAAATGATTGTTCTTCTGAACTTGGTAGACGTAATGAGTTATTAGGTGAAAGTGGTCAAAAATACATTGAAACATTACAATATTTCCAAACAATCGATTCAGAGTTGGCAAAAGTAGGTAATATAACAAGAGACCCTGCAGTTTTACAATTTCTTCACCTCATCAATGCTAAAATTGATTATTTATCTCGACAAATGATGATCCCCCCTTCTATCAATATACAAAAAGTTAATATAAGCTTGGGTGGCTTGGCATTCAAAACCAGCTTGCCGATAAAAGAAGGAATCAGGGTAAAAACTGTAATATACACCAAGCCAAAAATGATACCGATTATAGTGGATGCAAGGGTTGTTTACTGCCAATATCAATTTGAAACGTATTATCGTACGGCTATAGCTTTCGATGAATTGACTCTGGAACAAGAACAATTGCTCTCCCAACATATTTTATTATCGCAAGCAAAATGCCTTGCGGAGTAACTTAAGCTTGGCGTATCAGTAAAATTAACGCATAATCCGGACTAATCAATTTTTTTTGACAACTATGAGCCGAATGATAACTTGCTGTAAATTAAAAAAAGAAGCCCCAGGTTTAGATAAACCTCCTTTTCCAGGCCCGCTTGGCGAACAAATTTTTAACCAGGTATCAGAACAAGCCTGGAAGCAATGGGTAACTCATCAAACCATGTTGATCAACGAATATCGCTTAAACTTAACAGAAGCTTCTGCACGTGACTATTTAAAAAAGGAGATGCAGAATTATTTCTTCGGAACTGGTTCGGCGAAGCCTGAGGGATTTACTGAAATAAAATGAAATTAAATTAAAAAAAAACTCTCCCAAAGCTTGACTCAAAATCCATCTCGGAGTTTAATACAGGCCTTGGCCAGATAGCTCAGTCGGTAGAGCAGAGGACTGAAAATCCTTGTGTCGCAGGTTCGATTCCCGCTCTGGCCACCATATAAATCAATAAGTTACATACCTTTTTCTTAATACGCTTGCGTGACTTTTGCGTGAGCTACAAGCAAATTTCAAATGTTACAGAGCAATTAATCGATTACTTTTTAGGTTTTGTTTGATTGCTCTGTTACTTGATTTGCGCAATAAAGTGAGTACAACACCACTTTGTTTTTTTGCACAGACCTTATTGGCTGCTTCATATAGGTTTTGCAATTCAGCCGATGAATAGTGTGTCGTGATACGCCCTGAACGATGGCCTAATAAAGATTTTAATTCCAATGATTGTCACATCTCAATTACTACATAATAATCCACTAATAAACAACTCCATTACAAGCGAAATTTTAAGACTTAGGCTTTAAAGTGCATTTGCAATTATTGCGGAAACGGGCTTCAATCGACTAAAGCTGACAATGTCACAGGGGAAACTACCTGCAAGGCTTGGTGTACGAGCCATGGCGCTCCACTACTCGATCCCAAAATGTATCCAAAAGCCTGTACTAAAGGCGCATTCTAAAGGGTTATTCCTCCGCTGCAGGCCAAGGAAGGTTGAAGACCGAGGCCTGGTAGTGGTCGTGTGGAAAAACGCCGATTGACCTTTGGTTGGTTGACTGGGAAAACATAGTATACTATGTCATTTATGGTTTAGAGATTGGATATGGTTATTTTTCAATCCTCTTCCTTTAAGAATATCCTAAAATACATATGATTTAAGCAACTTGAGTGCCTATGCCATTGATAAGCAGAGCAAATATGGAATTTATTATTATCAATCAGCGAGAACTTTCCGCCCTGAGCGGACTACCCCACATACAACAATTGACCTACATTCAAGGCATTAAACCCTTTGTTGATTACAAAACTAAATTGGTGGGTATTCGTCGTGGCATTAGTTATCAGTCAATCAGTGAAGCACTTTATGTAGAGCCTCATTCCGGGATTAAAAAAGCGGCAGTCCAAGTAAAGATCAATTACGGCGTGCCTTAAAAGCCCGGAGAAAGTTGAATTAATTGTGATTCAGTCATGGGAAAGAAAGCTTGTTTTAAGGTGTTTATTACTGGATAGGCATGAATCTGTTCCAAACGGACCCCGCTTCGATTACTTATCCAAGGAAAAAAATTGAGCAGTTTATATGAGAGATAACTCTTTGATTTATATTGTTAAGATTAGGATTTTATGGCCTGAGTTGACTTTGCCATTTTAATTAAACCTTACTTCCAATAACCTATGTAAGGTGTTCCATAAAGGGGACATGATACAGCACAGGGTAAATCAAAAACAGCGCATATAGTTTTTGGTAACTGAGACGGCCCCTTCGGATCTGAGGGAACGCATGTACAGGAAATTTGATCCCAAGCACATGCAAAGGACGTAAACGGAAACATAAAAGTAGTAATTAGTAAGATGCTAAATACAAACACAAGTCGTTTTTTTGTAAAATGAGAGGATTCATTTTTGCTCAGTATTGTTATTAATTGTACATAACTTATAGTATTTTTCTATTATTTTGTCAATGGACAAGTTACACAAAAATCAGTCCTTAAAATCAGTCAGCAGAAAATAAAAGAACATTTACTAGCTGTCGCTTTGTGAATGAAAAAGTGCCCATACTCATTGTAGGACCCTGCGGCACAGGTAAAAGTCATCTGGCTCAGGCTATCGCCCATTGTGCTGTAAGGCTTGAAATAGATGTTTTATTTTTCACCCAAACACAACTGTTTAGAGAACTACAAGCTGCTAGGGCCATTGGAGACTATGATAAAAAACTTCAACAGCTCATCAAGATTCCTTTGCTAATAATAGATGATTTTGGTTTAAAACCCTTTCGCTCCCCACAGGATGAAGACTTACACGAGTTAATTGCAGAACGTTACGAAAAGGCCTTCACCCTCATTACCAGTAATCTTGATTTCTCCGAGGTGGAGATGCTTTCCCCAATAAATTACTCGGAGCAGCTACCATCGATAGATTCGGGCATGGTGCCTATAAAGTAATTCTGGAAGGGAATAGTTATCGGAATTTTAAACACAAAAAATGACAAAAATTAAGGTTGAATTTTGGAGAGAAATCACTGAATATACCACCCAAATTTTGAGAATTTGGGGCGCTTTAAACTGGCTCCATTTGACCGCCCATTGACACGATATGAATAAACACTTTGATAATATTGTATTCGATTGTATTGGTACTATGAAACCCTAATATCGTAGCAACAGGCTTTGAGTCCACTTCTGCTAAATATAATTTTATTTTGTTTGATGATCTGTAAGCACTATAAAGTCGCCTCATAGCAGATAAAGAGTCAGAAGGACCATAGCATGTTAATAATCCTTCATTAACGAGAAAGTGCTTATTCTATATCTGGCACTCTAAGTTTGCTATGGGACTGTTTTGATTGATTGCTGTTGTTATCTGCTAGTGCCCCCAGTAGTACTGCAGGAAGCTTCTGGAAGTACTATTTAAAGCCCCGTTCAATTGATGCCCTGACGGAATCGCACCGTGGGACTATTGATTAAAGTTAATTTTTTGCCATCCCGTGCCACTAAAATGACACTAAGGTCTGCCCCGCAGAAGTATGTCTTTTCAAATTGCCTGCAAAGGCTTCTTTATTTTTAAAGAGTATTTCGGATGGAATGCGCCCGCAAGCGGTTTTAACATAAGCCCTAAAATAACATTTCTGGCCAAAGCTCCTGGACAACCTTTTCAATCAATTCAGATTTGCTTGTAACATTTAATTTCTGTTTTATATTCTCGATATAATGCTCTACAGTTCGTGGGGAAAGTTCCAAATGTTGACCTTATTAATTTCATGGTTTTGCCAGCAACCAGTAGACGCAGACATCTGATTTCCTGTTTTGTAAAATACATCCCCTCTAGACTAAATCCCGATAATAAATTTCTATAACAAGGAATTAGCCTGGTCTGGTAAATTCGTTCCATGGAATCAGAAAAGTCTTCAGCCTCTTTAAAAATCGATTTAGTGGTTAAGGCAGAGATTCCAAAAATACCCATGATTTTATCATCAAGGCCAAATACCGGAAATTTAAATGAAATACCTGCAAATGTTACTTCATCCAAACGCAAAGATAATTCTTCATATACCGTCAATCGTTTCCTTGTTAAAATATTGTTGTTATGATGTGTGAACAATTCCACTGTTTCTTTTTTAAACAATTTATTCAGTGGGGTATTTTTTAAATCTTTATCAGAATAATAACCCTTATTGCCGGGAATGTTGGTAAGGCATGTGAAATGATTACCATCAATAAATGTCGCTTCAAAATCAACAAAATATATCATAAGAGGCATAGTGAACAAACTGCCTATATTTGGAAATAAATTAAAATCATTTTTAGGTTTTACTAATCGAACCCCATTTAAATAAGGTTGCACGACTAAATCAGGGTGGGTATCAAAACTCATATCAACTTCTATTTTTGAAAATAATTAAATATTATACCCTAAAAAAATAAAATTGAATATTAATAAACCATTTAGTATATTAAAAATCATTTTATTATGGCTTGCTACTGATAAAGGTTCCTCATGAAAACGAGGGCATGAACATATAAATTGATACTTGGATTAGTTAGCATTTTTAGTGGTTGGCAACTATATACATGCATTGAAGCTCCATTTTTAAAAGTACGAGATAAATATTTTAAGATTTCTCCTATATGTAAAGTGGATTCTGCAATAACCAACCAAGAGAGGGTTTTTTTTAAATGCTCTGTTACTTGATTTGCGCAATAAAGTGAGTACAACACCACTTTCTTTTTTTGCACAGACCTATTGGCTGCATCATATAGGTTTTGCAATTCAGCCGATGAATAAGTGGGCAAGTGGTTGCGATAAGGAATAATATTATTTTGCTTCCTTTATAAAAAATGGTAGGAGTGTGGATTAAGCAAGTATCTTATTGTGAGGCCTATCCCTCTGTGGTTCCACCAAATGCCTAGAAAAACATGCGCACTCGATTGATTATAAGTATTCTCTACCAAGCGTCCTGTAATTTCTTCAATGAAACCGTGTGTGGTGTGATCGTCTTATCACCTTTGGCTTCCCATAAGGTGATTGACGTCACACTTACGCCAATCCGTTTTGCAAACTCATTTTTAGTGAGTTGCAGCTGAGTACGTTTTTCTAAAATAGTCTGTCCTGTCAGGCGTTTTGGAAAATTCATGGGGGCGTGATGCAACACCGCGGGTGACAGGTTATTTGTCGATTCTTCCGCTGTTTCAAAATTAAATACATCCGTAAATGCCGTATCATCCAGTCGTTTTCTTCGACCCGATTGCGTTGAAGTAACATTCAACACCGCCTGATTCACATCAATCAACTCTTCAAAATTAACCCCGCGTAATTTGAATAGCTGAGCAGGATCGGCATCAAGACGTGAACCCACGCCATATAATACAGCCGCCACATGCTTACACATCGTCGCCCAATCAGGGCAATCGCAATGTAGCTGTAAATCATGTGACAATGGAAATAAGCCACCTTCAGGGTGGCACACCACATCCATGACACCGGTTGATAATTTTCCAGACAGAAAATCAAGCAAGGAACTGATTTTACCCATGCAGGTACTTTTAATCGTTTGCCAGTTCTCAAGCACCAAGGGTTCAATTGCAATCTTGATATTATAAATCGAACCGCCAGAAACCATTGCCTTTACTTGCCCTTTGCCGATTTCAAGATGACAGACTGAGCCATTGCGTACATAGGTACGACCACGCGGCAGACGGTTGTCATAATCACAAAACGATTCCAGGTGTGAACACCAGGCTTTGCCCCAAAACGTGCTTGCAATCGTGCGGCCTTGAATTTCAATCGGTTGAATCATATGGCCTTTCTTTTTTAATTGCTGCATTTTCTTAAGCGCGATTGCACGTCTTTCGGCAACAGGAACATAAGGTGCCCATCTCATATTGGTATTTCCTCATCCATTATTTGATTGATATCCAAACGGACTAAATCCAGCAGCTGCTGATCATTCATTTCAGTCAACAGGGATTCTCCGTTCACTTGTAACAAATCCGATGCCAATGATACTTTTTCAGCAATCAATTGGTCTATTTTTTCTTCAATCGTACCCTTGCATATCATTTTATGCACCAGAACATTGCGTTTTTGCCCAATACGAAAAGCACGATCAGTGGCTTGATTTTCAACGGCAGGATTCCACCAGCGGTCAAAATGAATCACGTGGCTTGCCGCGGTCAAATTAAGCCCCGTGCCTCCTGCTTTCAAAGACAATACAAAAAACGGTGGCCCTTGTTCTTCTTGAAATTGGTCAACCAATTCTTTTCGTTTTGTAACTGGAGTTCCTCCATGCAATATCAAACCTTTAGCGCCAAAACGTTGTTCTAAAAACGTTGTAATAGCAACAGTCATTTCTCGATATTGGGTAAAAATCAATACTTTTTCTTGTCTTGTTGCAATTTCATCGTATAGATAAGCTAAGCGTTCAAACTTTCCACTTCTCTTTTCATGGTAATCTTTATCTCCAAGTAATTGCCCTGGATGATTACAGATTTGTTTAAAACGTGTCAAATAAGCTAAGACCAACCCTTTACGTTGAATGCTGGTTTCTGTCGATTCTAATGCACGTTTCATGTCAAAAACTGCTTGCGTGTACAGTTTCAGTTGCTCTTTGGATAAGGCACACCAGACTTTCATTTCGGTCTTATCCGGTAAATCATCAATGATCGATTTGTCGGTTTTTAAGCGTCGTAAAAGATAGGGCTGGATCAATTGACGTAAAGGGGCATAAGAGGCTTTATCATTAGTTTCAATCGACTTAATAAATTGTTTAAATCGACTGCTTGTTCCTAATAATCCAGGACAAATAAAATCATACAGCGACCATAAATCCCCCAAACGATTTTCAATCGGTGTTCCCGTTAAGGCAATTTTGGCATGTCCCTTTAGAGTCTTCGTCAACTTGGTTTGCTCTGAAGCGGGATTTTTGATGGCCTGCGCCTCATCAAGAATAATCAAATGCCAACAGGTTCTGGTTAACCAAGATTGACCTTGCAACATTCCATAGGTGGTCACTACCAAATCCCATTCACCTAAGGTATTGAGCGCATTTGCAGCAATGCCTTCTAAATCACTACGATGTAACTCCGAACTATGGAAAAATAAGACCTTCAATGTAGGTGCAAAACGCTGCATTTCAGACTTCCAATTGCCTAACAAAGAAGCAGGCAACACGAGAAGACTTGGATTATTCAGCTTCTTTTTCTTTTGAAGCAACAACAATGCAATCACTTGAATCGTTTTTCCAAGACCCATATCATCCGCAAGACATGCGCCTAAACCTAAGTTGGTTAATAAATCCAGCCAATTCACTCCAATCGCTTGATAAGGTCTGAGGGTTGCTTTTAACTCAGAACCGAGCTGTATGGTTTGAATAGTCTCCGGATGACGAATACTTTCCAATATTGCACGCAATGATTCACTCGCCTGCACGGTTGACCACTCATGCAATTCTTCTGAAAAATCGGTATCGACTAAATCACTACCAACACCCGCCAAGAGTCGCATGCCTTCAATGAAAGACAGCCCGGTGCCTGCTTTTTTCTGTATAGATTGCCAATGATCCAATGCCTGCTGCAATTTTTCCTTGTCAATTTCAACATATTGCCCGCGTAACATGATTAACCCCGTTTCGGATTGATAAATAGCATCCAACTCTTCACGAGAAAGTGGCTCTCCATCAATCGCGACCATTACATTGAAATTGAGCAATGTATCCGCTGATAAAAGCGTATTCTTTTTCCCACCAATATTGACCTGCACCCGCGGTTTTAAACGTTTCTTCCACCAGTCAGGACATTTTACAACGAGACCCGCCGCCTCTAATTGTGGAATAGATTGCAGCAACTGGTAAGCTTCGCCAGAGGTCCAAGCCATTGGATGATAAATATCATGACTATCCAAGACCTCGCGCACCCACTCACACTGTGTTGCAGCCGTTTGGATGGGTTTTAATAGATTATAAAGCGCCAATTTATTCGTATTGCCTGCATATTCTTGAAGAGCATCACGAAGTGGTTTGTGTTGAACATCGCGTGAAGCTGTAAGGCTTGCCGTATAGGTTGCAATAAAAGCAAAGGGATAATTGGGATCTTGTTTGTTTTCAGCCAAATTAAAACAAACTCGCCCTACTTGTTGCCAAGCAGGCAGGTGTTTTTTTAAAAAACCGGTAATACCTTCCGGGTTTGATGCAATGAATTCTCGACACCATGCATCCAATGACAACCAAATCGATGCCAACAGATCAGTTGTCAGATACTCTCCACCTGGCATCGGTGGTATTTTTAACAACCAGTCGTTAAGAATCGTTTCATTAGGTGGTGGAATAGGGTCAATGATTGGCCCGGATTGAGTAGCAAAATTACACAGTTGTGAGGCATACATCGCGATATAATTTCGCCAATACTTCAATGCCAAAGACCAACTATTATCTATTTTTGAGGTCAGTAATTGCAGCAAGCCCTGTTCTTGAGATTGCAAAAAGGCTTCAACAATAGGCGCTTGGTGAACATCAGCATGGGAATCCTCACCATCAAAATGGTAAGCAATATGTAAAAGCCCTGATGGAGCCAATATTAACCTGGCAATTGATTTAATTTTTTGTTCCACAATAGACTACTTTATTTCTACTAACTGAAGGCAGGCAGTATAACAAAATAATCATACTGCACCTAGATTCAAAGAGGAGGGATCAATCAAACAATACTTAAAATGTAAGCATGCAATTTGGTGGGCAAACGCCTCTAAAATGATGGACCCCAATCCCACCGTATTATATATAATTTGGACAAAACCGCCACCAGATTTTTGGTATCAATTTAATTATCCAATTGACTCTAATTTTTTGTGAGCCAATTATGAGCCATGTTTTTATATTCACCGAACTCGGTCAGACACGAGAATCCACAAAGCCAGAATTAGATAAGCGTTATGTCAATGCCTTTCACAAAATAGACAATGATTCGAATCAATATTTAATGGTCATAGAGAATGATAGCGAAATTATTGGCACTTGCCACCTCACTATCATGCCATCCCTTACGTTTACAGGTCAAACCAGAATGCAAATTGAAGCAGTGCGTGTTCTGAAACAATACCGAGGTCAAAAAATTGGCGAGTGGATGATACAAAAAGCAATCAAGTATGGCAAATCAAAAGGTGCATCAATAATCCAATTAACCACCAATAAACAACGCAGTTCTGCCAAGAATTTTTACCTAAAATTGGGCTTTGAAGCAAGTCATGAAGGGATGAAAATGGTTTTGGAGAATACGATATGAATAAACTCTTTGATAAAATTGTATTAGTTCCAGCTACTCTCACAGACTATCCAACCATACAAAACATGGCAGGATTTTACGTATACGATAGAACCGCTTTTATGGATTGGGAATGCCCTGAAAATGGATTATTTGAATGCATTGACTTTAAACATTATTTTGAAACTCCAGATGAAGAGGCTTTTTTAATACGAGTTAATAATGAAATTGCGGGCTTTGTCCTATTAGATAAATTGACCTTGCTTGAACCAGTTGACTGGAATATGGGAGAATTCTTCGTTCTTGCTAAATTTCAAGGTAAAGGAATTGCCTTCAAAGTTGCCCAACAAATATTTAACGAACATCCAGGAAAATGGTCAGTAGCTGTAATGCCAGATAATTTAAAGGCAGTAAAATTTTGGCGCAAAATTATTACCAAGGTTTCCCAAGGTAAGTACACAGAAGTTTTTAAAACAGAAGATGAGTTAAGAACAACTGAAAATCCAGACCCTTATGCAATGAATGTTTTTAGTTTTGAAACAGGCGAACTCAACCAATTTAACGACAGATGAAATCAGCATTAATATTAAAATGACCCAAGCAAGTGTAGAGCAAGAACCTGTCATTGCACAACTGTATGAACTTTATACCTATGAAATGACCGACTTGGCTGATTTTGATATTCATGATAATGGTCAGTTCGGTTACTCAGAGCTGCCTATCTATTGGCAAGATACTAATAAATATCCCTATTTGATTTGGGCAAACCCCACCCTAACAGGAAATCAAAGATCCCGGAGAGCACTGTCAACTAGCCTAAAGAAAAGGCTCTTTCAATGGATTTTCGAGCAGATATAAAACCTGTTGCAGATATAAAACCTTGTATTAACAAAATTTCCATGACTGGTTACGGGATTAGATTGTGTTATTTTGTGAGTCGACGAATATTGGCGCCCCCCTAACTTCTGGTGCTGGTTGATAAAAACGCATTCTGGAGCTTTGTAAATATTGCGTACCCTCTTGTTGTGACAAAAGGGTGTCGGTAATTTCTAGCCCCTGTTCCATTTTTAAATGCGTGGCCAAATTTTTTATGCTTTCGGCTTGTTCTACTAAATTTGGTATTTCTTCCAACAAACAATCAACTGCCTCTTTATTTCCGTCTGTTTGGTTTAGAATTCGAACAATTCTCGTACATGCAGTGGATAAGCCTTGTAAAATGCCTTTTTGGATTTCTTGGGGCAGTGCTGAATCTATCATTATTTTTGATGCGGGATTTTGTGCTTCCAAAATACTTGCGGCCTTTTCAAAACCCTTCTCACGTAAAATTTGTATAGAGACATAGGGCGCAATTTTGGTCCCCATCTCTCGTCCATCTTTAAATTGGTTTTTAGAATTACTCGCTGATATTAATGCAGTTTCATGTACAGCAGCAGTAGTTGCGGCCGCTTTCGCCGCGGCAACCGTTACAACCACAACATTTACAGCTGTTAGGGCAGTTGTTGCAAAAGACGCTGCAGCCGATGCTGCTGTGGCTGCATTTGTCGCGGCACGTTCTGCATTCTCTGCGGCGGCTAGTGCTGCAGCTATATCCGCAGCTTCAGCTTCTTTTACGGCATTTTCCGCAGCGATTTTTATCTGCTCAGTAGTTTGGAAGAGATCTATTTGTTGCTGCATTGCAAGGAAGGCCACTTTAAGCGAAGTTTGAGGTGTTGCTTTCTGTTCTTTTTCAAGATTCACAGGTGGAGCATTTGCAAGCTTAGATTCAGCTAATCCTCTTTGGACACGTGCAAACGATCCTGTTAAAAACTGACCAATCCGCGGCTTAGAGTTAAGAACAATAGACTGCCCCGGAGTTTGGACAATATATTCTTGGATTTTCAAATAAAACTCAGCTTCACTCGTTAATTTTTGATATATAGGTAATATTAAAGGGGGCTCTAATAATAAAGCGTACATAATAATGGTTTGGCGAATAATACTCAGGTTCCTGGTCAATTAATGTCTAAATTTTAATCTTTTTAAAAAATTAAAAATAGGGTATAAATTCCCTTAGTATGTACGGGGCAAGGATAGCAAGGGCCAAGACTAGCAGTCGATTAATTTTTAAACAGATTGATAATTCTCAATTTGCCCGACAATTGGAATAAAGACAATAAAAAATTCCAGATCAACGAAAGCCATAATACAAAAAGAGGATTATGTAAATTTGATCATCTCTGGATGGGAGCCTTCATACATCAGCAAACCCTCCCCTTGTTCATTAAATAGCTGCTATCAATTTTAATGGCCCTTAAAAAATCCTCATCATGAGAAATGACAATCAAAGCACCTGGAAAGGCTTGTATGACTTGAATCACATGAGCGCGAATTTCAAGATCCAAATTATTAGTTAGCTCATCTAATATCAATAATTTAGGA
Source organism: Legionella sp. (assembly GCA_013697625.1). Classification (GTDB taxonomy): domain Bacteria; phylum Pseudomonadota; class Gammaproteobacteria; order Legionellales; family Legionellaceae; genus Legionella. The sequence goes on along the minus strand of JACCWN010000050.1, from coordinate 8,164 downwards.
GGACAAGCGGCGATAAGTGCTAAAGATAGTCTTGCTTTTTCACCGCCAGAAAGACCATCTATTCTGGCATGAACTTCTTCATTTTTGCGAAATAAAAAATCATTTAAATGCTTTCTTACCTCAAGGTAAGATCCCTGCATGTTTTCTATCATTGCATCTAAAACCGTTTTCAGTGAGTCAAGATTGGTATAATGCTGGTCTAGATATCCAATATCCATCCTATCTGGGACCATCCAATGCCCGGTTTTAATCAATTGGGGATCACCCAAAATGGCTTTAACCAAGGTGGACTTTCCACTGCCATTGTCACCGAAAAAAGCTATCCTTTCTCTTGCCTTCATATGGAAATCAATAGCCGTCAAAATCGCAGGACCATTGGCATAGGCTACAGATGCTTCGCGGATAGCAAGGAGTGCTTTATGATGCTCTGCAGTTTTTATTGTAAATTTAGGCTCAATTACCTCAGGCTGATAAGTCAAGGATAACTGCTCTAACAACAGTTGTTTTTTAGCATTAATCTCCCCTAAGCGTTTGTTCCCCGCAGTAACAGCATTGCCCATTTTTGTGTGGGAGCGTATGGTAGGCCACTTACGTTGGTTTATATGCTTTTCACCCCTGATACGGGTTGACTTATTACGCTCTTGCGCTTTCATCAAGGTCTGATGTGCTCCTTTTTTTAATCGTGATAGCATTTTAAGTTCTTGCTCAAGGGCTGCGACCTTTATGGATTGTTCTTGCTGATAATCGTGGTAACCGCCATTAAAAACGCTCACCTGGCCCCCATCAATATGCCATAGGATATCCGTCGTTTTTGAAATCAGTTCAACATCGTGGGAAACAATCACAAGTCCACCTTGGTATTGCATAAGCCGACGTATCAAAGAATGACGATTGTGGCTATCCAGATGATTTGTAGGCTCATCAAATAACAGCAAGTTAGGATTTAAGGCGAAAATCTCAGAAAGCTTTTTATTTAGACGTTGTCCACCACTCAATTCCTGAAATTCTTGAACAATTTGTGGTAAATACCCCACACATAAATCGCGAGAATATTCAATGTCACCATCACAAGGTGTAGTAGATCCGTGTAACATTTTAAGCAAAGTCGACTTACCCACACCATTTCGGCCTATAATAGCAATTCGTGAGCCATAGCAAACCTGACCGCTAAAGGCCTCAAAACAAGTTTTATGTGGAAAGGATAGACCAAGATTTTTAAATTGAATCAGTGTATGCATCATGTATTCCTCTTAAATTTGCCTGTCAGGACATTGCGAACATAAAAAGCCAAGATGACTTTTTATCATTGCCCTTTTGATAGGGCTAACTTAAGATGTGATTTTCATGATATGTATAAACCTCGACTAGCGGTTATTTAAAACTAATTTTGTTATAGTAAACTATTTTTAAGAAAATTTCAAATTTTACACAGATCCACTATAATCAGACCAACTGGCTCTAGGCTATATAATTTATTGTGGAATTCCTGTTAATATGCTATATTTGGCATATATTTATTTAATTGTAATAGGCTCTTTCCGTGAAAGAATTAATTTGGCTTGGGAGCAGCCTTGATGACTTAAAATCTTTTTCTGATGAGGTAAAAGACGAAGTAGGGTATGCCTTGCATTGCGCTCAATTGGGCAATACCGATTCTTCTGCAAAACCATCTAAAGGCTAGGGATCTGGTGTCTACAAGATTGTTAGTAATTTTAACACGGATGCTTACAGGGCAGTTTATATTGTTACTATAGATGATTATTTATATGTTCTACATGCATTTCAAAAAAAATCAAAATCAGGCATAAAGACACCTAAAATAGACTTAAATATGATTGAAACAAGGTTGAAACAGTTAAAAATGATCTTAAAAAGGGGTGAGTTATGAGCAACCATGATGAATTAAAAATAACGCGATCATCAGGTAATGTATTTCAAGATTTAGGTTTTCAGAATGCTGATGAACATTTATTGAAAACTAAGTTTGCCATGATTATCAATAGGATTATTAAGGAAAGAAATCTTACACAAGTGAAGGCGGCAAAACTTCTTGATATTGATCAACCAAAAATATCCAGATTAAGTCGAGGCCAGCTTTCTGGCTTTTCAATTGATAAGTTAATGGTTTTTCTGATATTACTTAATCAAGATATAGAGGTTAATGTAAAACCGCATCCCGCAGGTTTGAATAATAATTTTCACAGCCATTTTTCATTAAATTATTTAGTTGGTTAAAAATAGCCAGATAACTTTGCGGGGAAATTAAAAGGCATTGGGTTTGGCTGGATCCCTTTAAATTATTTGGAAGACGAACAACTATCTTTAAAAGCATTGCCCCTAACCCCTTCCCAAACACGCGCTTTTTTTGAATGTACTCTTTGGAAAAAAAACGCCGCCCAATCAGGCAGCATTAGCCTTTGCTGATTTTTTGAAGAGGCATTAATTATTTATCATCAAACAATAGAAAAGCAATTAGAGCAAAGTTTATAAGAGGGTATTAACCACATTCTTTATAAAAGTATAACATTTTCCCACCCAACAGGACTAATGTGTTTTACCAAGTACAGATCAAATCCCATAGAAGCAAACTCATTTGAGCTCGTTATTGATTTAGCTCTTTTGCTTGCCAATAATTAACAGGCCATAAAAATGGTTAAACAATCACAACTTATAATTTGCCCTTTAGGATCTCTAGCTGTAATTTTTCCACGATTAGCATTTGCAACGGAGCCACCCAATTACTTGAATAAAGCATCCATAGTAAGCTGTCCATCTACGGCATCTAAGTAGTATTGGTCTTTCTTCACTCCATACGTTGTAATCATTGTCGTGAACAAAGTTTTTTTCGTCCCTGTCTTCTCTTTAAAACAATTTTTCTTTTTTCGAAGCACTTTTGCATAAGATTTGCTAATAATATATTCATCATCATAAAATTTAATCTCACACAAATTGATGCATTTATCAGCTCTGTCAATAAGCAGGTCAATTTGAACCCCATCATCAGCACCATCTTTAGGTGGTAAATAACGCCATCCAGACTTGGCTTCAGCAATCACCGCTATTCCTAAGGCCAGCAAAATCTCACGGTAATGTAAAAAACAAAGATTTTCAAAAGCATATCCAGCCCAGGTATTATAGCTTGCTGATCCTCTCTTTCTTATCCAGTAATACTCACCAAACTCCCCTTGCCCCTCGACCCATTTCAGATAAAATAGCGTGAATCCGTCAATTAATCGATACCGAGCGTCCTTTTTCTTTTTTCCAAAATCATGAACTCGATATATAAATCCGCAGTTTTCAAGCTCTTCCAATACAAGCACGGCCCCTCCACCAGGACTCATACTTTTTACTTTATTAAAAATCTTGGTTTGAGTAAGTCCCTGCTTCTTCTGTGCTAGAACTTTTATGACCTCGATGTGTTTCTGAGGATTGTCATACAGTGAATCAAATAAATTACGGAATTCGGAAAGCAATGGTGCTTGCTTTGTAAAAAATAATTCTGAAATAATCTCAGAGGAAGATTTGCCTTTTGGAACTAAATTTAAATAGTAAGCCACCCCTCCTAACGCCATATATAAATCTACTACCTGCTTACGCTCCAAATGCACATCCATTGATTCTAAATACTGTTCAGTTTGTTTTAAGGTAAACGGCTTAAGATTTAGGGGAGGCCGAGTAAGTCTATTATGCAACCCTCCTTTGTGCGAGACTATTTTTTTGATCATCCATTCTGCTGCAGATCCACAAATAACAAGGATAATATTTTTTCTAGATGACATGTATCGATTCCAGAAAAGATCCAGAGCTTCCAAAAAACCTGATTTCCTGGAGGCCAACCATGGCAACTCATCAAAAAAGATGATTACCTTTGTGGATTCTGGTTTTTTTTCAATTTCTTTCCGCAGAATATCAAGTGCATCATCCCAGTCTTTCGGAGGAGGTATGCGATCCCCTCTTAAAAATGTATCTGAATAGACAGTGGAAAAATTCTTGAGTTGGGATGATTTTGTAGCATCTTTTATTCCATTTAACTCAAAATAAACTTCATTATCCTTGAAAAACTCACGAACTAAATATGTCTTACCTACGCGTCTTCTTCCATAGATTGCGAGAAACTCTGGTTTTTTACTTTCAAAAATTTCAGTTAAGAGTGAACGTTCCTTTTCTCTTCCAACAATAGTCATTCTAACTCCTCACTTATCAGAACTTTCAGCAGATTATAAAATATATCTCGCATAATGACCAGTTTTAATATAGATTATGCGTATTATAGCTATATATATAGCATAATATCATTTAAAAATTTAGTTTATGCGATATATATATATATAAAGCATTATATATCAAATTATAAATGATTTTGTAATACATTGGATAAACAACCAGGGTTCTATGCATACCAATGCCATTCTGTTAAGGAAATAAAGCTTGTCTGTGGCGAATTGCTAAATTGGCAAAAAATAAAAATACACCAAGGGTTTATTTATATTTTTCCCGCAACATAGCTAAAGTAGTGTGAGATAACCCAGTAAATAGACTAATCTCATCAAGAGGTTTGTTCGCTTTTATCATGTTAATGGCTATTTTTTCAATCCCAATAGCCCTACCTTCAACCCTACCTTTAGCCAGCCCTCTTCTTAAAGATTGGGAAGAAGGTGCCCGCAAGGCGGATGAGGTGCTCTATGCATGCAGTTCTTGTAACAAAGGCTAAGGGCGCCCACGAATGATGTTTTATTTTTCTTGAACATACTTGCCTTGTAGCCATTTATTCAGCATGTTTGTAAAAAATGGGCTTTTCTCTTCTTCACTTTCCCCACCAGGCAGACTAACAAAGCTAATCACTTTATCGGGCCTTATTTCTATCACACGCCTTAAAGAAGCTCCAGAACTAAAAATAAAATCATCAGGTTTTGTTGCTAATCCATTGAAATTGGCAGCATTTATTGTTTCAATTCCACCATCACGGGCAATGCTTCCTGAAAGAGGAATATTCTGTCCTAAAATATTTTTAAAAATCACTCTGTGTAATTTTCCCCAATGATAATCATCTTGATCTTGGGATGAGGCAAAAGCCTTAGCAAATTCAGGGCTTTTTAATTTCTCAAGTGCCTCATACAAACTGTTTAGGATTACATAATCGCGAGCTTGCTTTGGATTATGAATATTTTTTACCTTAAAAAAATTGATTCCTGATGATCCAATTCCAGAAGTTTTATCAAATGTTTTCAGTAAATGAAGCATGGTTTGTGTAGCAATTGGGTACGTAACAAGAGGTAAATGATGTTCTGATAGAGTTTTTTCAACAGTATTAGCTAGAATACAACTTTGCCAAAGAAAAAAAATTGTAGCTGCAACCTCATGCTCAGATGTTGTGAAATTCCACTGGCTTAGATGATGAATCGCTTCAATCATTTCTGGATCCTTTGATTTTGCATGCGCAAAAGCATTTAAAATATACGGCACAAACTGCTGTGCTAATAAAGATTTAGTATTGGTTTGGATTGCTTTCATATCCGTCAACGAAATCTTTTGATTTTTTTTAAATTTTGCTTGAATAAGCCGGGTTATTTGTTCTGCACGTTCTCCTGTGGCTTGTTTAAATCCCAGATAATAAATGCCGCCATTGGGTAAATGATTATTAGATAAAGGGGAATTGTTTAAAGTTAATCCTACGGGATCACTATTAGAGTTGACAAAAAACCCTTGGCTTGGGTTTATCACTTGTGGCATGTTGGTAAATGGAATAATTTTATATGGCAGAGATTGATCTGCTGGAGTATTTTTAAGAGGGATCCAGCCATTTTTCTCATCCAATGCACTGTCTTTCACAAAGAAGGGAGGACTTACAATTTTTCCATCAGCCAAATCTTTTCTTATTGGAATTTCCCCGCTTTCATAAAATGCAATATTGCCAAGGTTATCCATAAATCCAAAGTTGTAATAAGATGTATCTAGTAAATGTATGGCACTTTCAAAATGAATTAAATTGTTTGCACGAGGCAGTGCAAGATAGCCATTGATGTCACGGGCATAGAGATTTCCATAAATGGTCGATTGAATACCATAGCCCTTCTGCTTTTTTATAGAAATCAATGGTCCATTATTTCTATAGGTAATTAAAAAGGTATCATCCTTTATAGGGTCTCTTTGTGCTTGTGCAAGGCTATCTCCCGCAAAGGAATTGTAAAAGTAGGTTTGCTGGATTTGTTTAAGAGAGATTGATTTACCTTTAAAATAAGTCGCTATCGGCATACCATTTTTATCTAATTTTAAATGTTCTAAATAAACATCAGATATATTAACGCGGCTTGTTGTTGAACCCCAGACTATTTGTTGATTATATCCACTTTTATAAATAAATTTCCTGGCATTAAGACAGAAAGATGTGCATTGATGGGGTTTTTCTGTCAGTGACTTGAATATTGAATAAATACCATAAGGGTGGCGAATAGAGAGGGTAATGTGAATCATTGGCCATCATTGGAAAACCGGTGGTAGTATGTTTGCCATCTACAACAAAAATATTACTGCCGGTATCGACCTGATTTAAAGCAATAAATTTTTATGTTCAATAGCAGAATTATTTTTATAAAATGAATTCGTATTTTGCTTAATAAAATCCTTTTTATTAAAAAAATTATCAACAGTTATCGCATTCGTATTGGGTGCGGAACGATAAATATCATCAAACCAGAGTTTTTCTCCATCAAATCCTGCTTTTTTCCTTCTTGTACATAGGTTAAAAAACTAATGCTTTGAGCAATGGTATCAAAGGATACCACTTGGGGAGAATGGATTGCTGGGCTCATGGCTAATGAGTCTACATTGGCATTGACTCCACGTGTAATGGATAAAGAATCCTTAATAGTCCATTTTGAAATCGATTTTTTAGTCAGATGAAGTGTGCTATAGGCTTTCGGAATGGAGTTTTCTTTTAAAAATGCATTCACCCCATCAGTAAAGGATTGCAATAATAAACGTGAATGAGTCGATAAAGCTGGCAATGAATGAGTAGCTCATGTTACGCACACTGAAGAATTAGGCGGCCATATTTTTAAGCTCCTGCCAGGCAATCTGGTTGGCTCTAACAATTAATTTGTACTTAATAGCAAAGTGATTTAAATGAGTTTTTATCTTCAACATTTCGAGTTTGCAGTAAGCAATAATAGAAGCATAAATATGATTGCACTGTGTTTTGACGGTTCGAGTGGGTGACTTAGTTAAGCTTGCATTTTGCTTAATTGACTTGTGGTACTCTTCAATCCGCCACCGTTTCTGGTACACTTCATAAAGACGTTCGGGGCTACTTAGCATGTCATTAGAAATAAGATAGAGAATTCCTGTTGAACCGTTTTCGTTTTTGAATACTTTTTTCAGGAGCCTCACTGGGAAGTCTAGGCCTTTAAGCCAGACTGTGTGGGCTACATCCTCTTCAAGCTCTAATGCTCTTACTTGTTGGTACCGTCCGTTTTTGGCATCGTTTTCAGATAAGGCTAATGTTCGGTTAGACTTAATCCCAATGATAAACGATTTGTGAAGGTCTTTATGGATGTGAACCATATTGGCCTTCGAGCCAAACCAATTGTCAGCCAATACATAATCAAACATTACCTTATTGGTAATGGCCTGACTAATCAGGTTTTGAAACAATTGATTTTTGGTTACTGATGACTTTCTTCTTGCTTTCCTGGTTTTAATATCACTATAAGAAACCTCTTTTTTAATCACTTCATAGGCTATCGGTACACTGAAATCGTCATAGCGAACCATACAGGATAGAATGTTTATGCCTTTGAGAACCGCCCCTTTTGCATGAGAATAATGCCAGCAATTGATTTCATTCTCATCCGTGTAGGGTTTCTCTTCGATGGAATCATCTACTATCAATACACCACCAACTGCTTCTTGTGACCTCACTGGTTTTTTTACATAACTCCAAAGTGATTTGGAATCAAAATCCTCTAGACGAAGAAATCGTGTAACCTTATCGTGAGTAAACGCTCCGTCAACCAAATCAGACAACCCTGTGGCTGTTGCATATTTGTTTTGGAATATCAAATAATCACTATAAAGATCAAGCATATCCATTTAATTCCCTCCCTAAAATTAAGGACGGAATTCTAATGCTTTTTATTCAAACTGCAAGGGGCTGTGCGTAACATGA
>JACCWN010000028.1 GCA_013697625.1 Legionella sp. | reverse complement strand
GTGGGAATTTGCCAGTTCATAAGGCAAGTTGAGGTTGTCTGATTTCAGCTAATAACTCATAGGCATTATTGAGACTTACTCGTTTATTGATTTCTAGCCATTGCTGCAGACGTACTTTAAGAACCGGCATTTCAATTTCATTGGCACCTGCAACCAACAATAAATTATCAATATGAAGTTTCATGTGACCTTGAATAATTCCATCTGTACATAAGGCTTTGATTGCACCAAGATTTTGCACAAGGCCTACTGCAGCTATGACTCTTGATAGTTGATTTGCTGAACGGATATCCATCATTTTTAGACAAAGCTTAGCTGTTGGATGAAGGGATGTTACACCACCTACCGTACCTACGATGATGGGTGCTGTGAGCTTGCCAGTAAGTATGCCATCTTCATATCTCCAGCGAGTGATGGCCTCATATCTTCCCCTGCGTGCTGCGTATGCATGTACACCTGCTTCCACTGCACGCCAATCATTACCCGTAGCAATTAAGACTGGATCAATGCCATTCATGACACCTTTGTTGTGGGTTGCAGCTCTATAGGGATCTATTTCAGCAAACAAAGAGGCCTCTTGTAATTTATGTCCCAGATTTGGATCTATAGTGTGAATGCGGACCATAGCAGTTGTTAGTTTTTGGTCATTTAAGTTCGATAGGATACACATGGTGACTTCTTCGCCTGTTAACTGTTCTATAGGCGTTTTTAAGTATTCTAATACCTGGTTGACAATATTGGCTCCCATGGCATTACAACTATTCATAGTTAAATGGATGATGGCCATATCCTGACCATCAGGCCTTTTTAGACAGCGGCATTGCAAATCAACTACACCCCCACCACGTTTAACCATGTTGTGTGCAACATCTTGGTTTGCTTTGTTGATTAGTTCTAACTTATTTTCTTCAAAAAGTGTTGAAAAGCGAATAAAATCTGCAACCTTCGCCAATTGAATTTGCCCAATGATGCAATCGCCAGAGATGGAGGTTGTGATTTCTCCGTTTTGTCTTATCCATTTAGCGGATTTAGACAAAGCCGCAATGATGGAAGTTTCTTCAACAGCTAAAGGGATAACATAATCGCGCCCATCAATATTAAAATTAGTAGCAACGCCTAAAGGAATTTGAAAATACCCAATGACATTTTCTATGAGTTTGTCCGCAAGATTGAGATCTTTAATGCCACCTTGCTTTAAAAAGGTTAGATCTTCGCAAGAGATTGCCCCTAATTTAATCAGGCGATCAAACCGTTCCTCACGTGTGAGTTTTGAAAAGCCTTGAAATAAGTCATTGGCATTAGTAGCTAAAGGCATACCTTCTCCTTTAAATCAGCTAGTACGAGACTGCCAGTACAGAACATTGCGGTCTTTAGTTCATATTCTACAGTCAACATTTTATTTAAAACCTGTTGACTTGATTGAAGCGCCGCTTCAAGCATGGGTTTAGCAAATCCCACAGTGGTTGCGCCTAAAGCTAATAATTTGGCAGCATCCAAGCCATGTCTTACGCCACCAGATCCCCAAATTTCAAAGGTTGGTGTAAGGGCCGCCGCATTTTTTACACTTTGAATGGTGTCAATTCCCCAGTTACGAAAGGTGACAGCCGCTTGTTGTCTAAGTGTATCATGAATGGCTCTGTGCCCCTCAATTCGTCCCCAGTGAGTCCCGCCTAGACCACTGACATCAACTGCTGCAACCCCAATGTTGTTTAAACGGGAGAGGGTGCTTTTTGAGAAACCACAGCCTGTTTCTTTAACGACAATGGGTATTTGTATTTTTTTAACCAGGTGTTCTAAAGCCACCCAACACCCTTTGAAATCGAGGGTTCCTTCAGGTTGAATGCATTCTTGCAAAGGATTGCAATGAATGATCAGAGCACTGGCCTGCAGCGCATTGATTAATTGCTCAATGGCAGCCAAAGGGGTTTGAATTATCTGGGCAAGACCTAGATTGCTAAATAAACTAACATTGGGAAACTGTTGTCTAAGAACAGCCCACTCACTGGAGGCCGACTTATCGGTTAATTCCCGTCTTTGCGATCCCACACCCATGGACCACTTGGATTGAGCACAGGCTTCAATCAAACAGTGATTCAGTTTCAATGCCGTATCATGACCGGCTGTCATGGAACTAACTATAAAAGGAGTTTCAATGGAGTTGTTAAAACGGGTACTTTTGATTGATATTTCATTAAAATTGATGTCTGGTAAGGCCTCATGGCAAAGAGAAAAATCATCAAAAGGATTTAATTCACTGCTTTGATTGACAGGCATTAATGCGAGCTTGATATGATCGCGTTTGCGTTGTTCAAACTGGCTAAAATCATTACCCATGATATGTTACATATTTTATAAAATTATAGCTCATTTTAACATATAGTCCTTAAGTAGACTAGTTTCCATTTTTTGAACAATGCAAGATTTTTCAAAGATCACGGGTATATGTAGGCACTCACCATTAGTAATATCATAAGTCCAACGATGTTTCTAGAAAGAAACCGGTATGACCTGATTAAATAGTTAACCTTGGCCTATCTTATAATACAAAAACAAATCTTTGATTGTTCTTTCAATTGTCCATTGATATGTATAATGAGTAAAGCTAAGAAGTTTACTTAAATCTGGTCTACGTTCCTGAATATGCATGTATTCATGATGATAAACTTTTTCAAAAGGTATATGAAGTATGGATGAACTACTTTGGCCTAGTTTCTTTATCATGAGAGCTAATTCATTAATGCAGACGTCTTCATTATTCCCAAGATTAATAATTTCTCCAATACAATCTTTATTATTGGCTAATAAATCCATTAAATTTACAGTATCGTTTATATTACAAAATGCTCTTCTTTGGGTTCCATCGCCAAAGACAGTGATAGGTTCGTTATGAAATGCCTGTTGCACTAATCGAGGAAGTACCATTCCGTAACGAGAAGATTGGTTTCTTCCAACGGTATTAAAAATTCTTAAGACAATGCATGGCACCTGGAATTTATGCCAAAAAGCCATAGCAATGGATTCATCACTTAGCTTACTTATGGCATAAGCCGAATGATTAGTGAAAGTATTTTCAACAATTAAAGGAGAGTTTTCACTGAGTTCATTATGTTGGTTCCCATAAACCTCAGAACTAGAAGCAAAAAATACCAAAGGCTTTACTATCATTTTATTAATAGTCTCAACAAGTTTTAAAGTGGCATTGATATTTATTTTTAAGGTTTCAATAGGATGATTTAATACATGAAACATACCCACAATAGCAGCCAAATGATAAACTCGGTCCATACCATTTAATATATCTTTTAGTCCCCTGCAGGTTAGTAGATTTTTTTTATGAAAACAAAAATTTGCGTTCTTTAACATATCTTTTATATTATCTATACAACCTGTTGATAAATCATCAATAACAACTACATTATCCCCTTTATTAAGATGATAAGCGGCTAAATTGGAGCCAATAAAGCCTGCACCTCCTGTAATTAATATGCGCATTATAGACTCCAATAAGCGATATCAGCTCGAAATAAGGCTTTTTTTGTAAATGCTCCCGGAATATCAATAAAAATCCCATTGTTAATAATTTTTTGACTGTATTCATTTATGCTTATCTTTAATAATTCGTGATGCTCTTGAGCTAAAATAATTGCCTGACAATTGTCTAATTGTATTAACTCAACCCATTGTAATTTTAGATCTGCCTTATGACATAGTGGATCACAAATTACCACCTCCATTCCCATTTCTTCTAAATTTTTATATAAAACAATGGATAAACTATGTCGTATATCCGGAACATTTGGTTTAAAACTGGCACCGAGGATAGCTATCTTAGCATTATTTATGGATAATCCTTGTTTAGTTAATAATTTAATTGCCATATCCATAATAAAATTCACAAATTGCTCATTTGTTTGTCTTGCGCAAGCGATTAAATTGGGAGATATGCCCACTTTATTAGCTTGGTATATTAGATAATAAGGATCTTCGGGAATACAATGACCACCCACTAAACCAGGCTTGAAAGGTAAAAAATTCCATTTGGTTTTCGCTGCATCTGTTACATCATGTATAGAAATACCCATTTTTTCCATGATGCGAGCATATTCATTCATTAAAGCAATGTTGACGTCTCTTTGAATGTTCTCAAGAAGTTTACTTGATTCAGCGACTTCCATACTGGGTGCACAATGAAGGACTAGCTTAGGAATTTTTTGATAAAATTTCTGAATTTTAATTAAAGCTTCCCTATTTTGCCCTGAGATAACCTTACTTACATTGTCTAAATTATGACTTGTATCCCCTGGATTAATCCTTTCTGACGAATAGCCCACAAAAAAATCTATACCACTTTTTAACTTGCTTTGCTCCTCTAAAATGGGTATTAATAAATCCCTTGTTGCGCCAGGAAACACTGTGGACTCTAAAATAACGACATCTCCTTTTTTTATTATTTGTCCAATTTCGTTTGCCGCAATTTTTAAGGGGTAAATATTGGGGACTAGATGCTCATTTATTGGTGTAGGAATAGAAATGATATAAAAATTAGCATTAGCTATTTTATTAATATCATCGGTAAAGGTTAAATTGGCACAGGTAAAATTGAAAGACTCTCGATTTCTGTCAAATCCTCTAGATAATTCAATAATTCTATCTTTATTATGATCAAAACCAATGACATTTAAGCCTGTCTTTGAAAAAGTTATTGCATTTTGTAAGCCGACATAACCTACTCCTATTATTGTCACTATTATTGTATTCATAATGACCCATTTATTTGATTAATAATTAAATACTAGACTATAATTGTAAAAAAACAAATTGGATAATCATAATAAAGAAATCCCTCCTCAGCAGTACGAATCAACCTATGGTGTTGGTTCCCAGCGTCGAGAGTTAAGGGATGAGACCGTGGCCTCCGAATGGATGAAGCTGCGGCGTGATTTTCCAGAGGTTAGCCTTTTAGTAACTTATGCATAGCCCAGCTCACGTCAGTCTAGGAGAGTAAAACATGCCATTTAAAATACCTATACCCAATATTTAGCCAATTTTTTCCTTAAAGTGGTTTGCCCCGTATCCTATTAAAAACATACAATATAGTACCTACAGTACAGCTTAATGCGCGAAATTGACGAAACCAAAAAATTTCTGCTAAGGAAACCCAAATTAATCGAGCATTGTCTTTTAATCGATATAATTTATTAAAGCTAATCATATTTAAAAAAAGTGTAGCAGTAGTAATAACAACTTGAAAGCTTATTGAAAGTAGAATGAACGGCCAAATTAAAACATTTAAATCAGTGTCTCCAAAAAAATAATTTAAAATACTTAAGACATAGGAGAAAGTCTCAACCACAGGCCCTAAGACCTCAAAGAAAACATAGCAGGGAAATCCAATAATACCCACCATTCCAAATTTGGGGTTGAAAAATAAATGCTTGTGCAAAAAAACACCTCGCCACATGCCTCTTTGCCATTTAATACGTTGATTCCAAAAGGATTTTAAAGTTCCAGGAACTTCTGTCCAACAAAATGCACTGCCAGTGTGTGTTATAGTATAAGGAAAGTTATGCGCGCCCATATAACTATGTAACTTACTAATTATCTCAGCGTCATATGCGAAATTTACAGTGTCAAATCCTCCTACTTCATATAATGCCTCTGTTTCAAATAATGTAAAAGCACCGGGAAAACAAATGGCGCCACCAAATACATTATAACCCATGCGGCCGTAAGAAAAGGAACGTATGTATTCAATACTCTGGGCTGCACCAACAAAGCTGCGAGGTAATTTTGTCTCAATAATTTTTCCCTTTTCTATGATACTTCCATTTAAAACATAAACTGAGCCACTTACAGCTATGCAACTGGTCTGGGATATAAAGTTGTAAACCAGTTCTGTCAATGCATTAGCTTCTAGTATTGCATCTGCATCTATGGTAAGCATGATGGGAGTTTGGCAAGCGTTTAACCCTACATTATTACAATCAGCCCCATTTCCATAGGGGCCATGTTCTTTATCCATGACGGTGATGTTACTGAATTTCCTGGACCTGTAGCAATGTTTAACAAGAGACGTTTTAAAACGTTGTTTAATAATTAAGGGAATTTCATATAGGTCAAATTCTTGACAAAGAATGTCCATTGTATTATCAGTGGAACCATCATTCACTAAAATAAAATTTATATTTTTGTAATCACTATTTAAACAACTATATATCATATTTAAAATTCTATTTTTTTCATTATAGAATGGAGTAACAATAGTAATAGGTAGGAAATTTTCTTGATTAATTAGGTGTCGTACATTAGTGTGAGTTACTTCTTTAAACTTACTCATAAGCCCAGGACATGAGGTAATTAATAAGGTGGTATACCAAACAGCAAGGAGTGTAAAATAAAAAAGAATAATAATTGTGAAAACGTGGAATACGTTCATTATTAGTTTTTTTCTTTTGTTAGAAGCACGTATCGTGCCGTTTCTGAAGCGAATAAGTCTTCGCCCTCTGATTGATTTTTTAAAACATTAATTCCCTCACAACCATATTCCCAAAGTGCATTTGCAGCGTTTATTCGTACCCACCACTCTGAATCACTTGATAATTTAATTAATATTTTTATGTCATCTATATTTTTAATAAGTCCTAATGCCTTAGCTACCGCTGCTCTAACTTCCCACTGAGGATCGGTGAATAAACGGTAAATCAGTTCATGTTTATTTGGGTGAGCTGCCAGATATTTAATCACTGTGACTTTAAGATCTATATTGTCTGATGAGACATCTGTTTCCACACAAGCAGCAGTTTTAGCTTGAGGAAATTTCGAAAGAATACGATAGCAAAAAATTTTGACATAAATATTTTCTTCTTTTTCTATTCGATTTAATATAAAAGGGCTTATGTCATTGCCTTGTTCAGATAATATGGATACAAAGCTGTTTTGTTGAATACGTCGTCCCTTAGAGAAAATGCTAATGATTTCGTTAATAAGAAAAGAGCTAGGGTATTTTATCGCAATTAATGAGGCATTTAGACTTACAATTAAAAATGGGTCTTTAAGAAGAAAATAAACTTTTTCTTCATCTTCGGTATCGAAACCAAAGGCAAAACACTGGGTGGCTTCGTAGCGTTTTATCCAATTTTTAGACAAAAAAAGTTTCCTTGCTGTTTCTTTAAGAATTAATTCAGATAAACGCTTTTTTAAATTATTTAGTTCATCTGAATTAGGATTGTTTTTATCAAGTTCTTCTAAAACGAATAAAACTTGCTCGATGGAGCGCTTTAAAAAATGTATTTCATTAGAGTCTAATCGTTTACCCTCCATGTAAGCTAAAAACACATTTCTAATGGTATTAATTATTTTAGTATTTTTACGAACCAGATGATTTTTATACCATTTTGCTAAGGGGATGAGAACAATAAAAAAAATAATCAAACACAGTTGTATAATAGCTATTATTTTTATTATGCTTATCATATTAATTAATGACTCATCTTAAAATCCAGCAGTACATTTAAAAATGTAAGTTTATTGAGTAATTTTTTTATGATTACTAAAATAATTTAATGTCGTTACCAAGACAAACGGCATCTATTTATTTATTATATACCCAATCAACTTCAAAATGCTAAGTTTTCAGCAACTGGAAGTTGTCATTGGTTCGTCCATCGAAGCCATTTCCAATACTTGGCAAGATATCATTAAAAAATCTATTTATGGCCTCTTTAAAATCTTTAGCTCCTTTTAAAAACCGATTATTCCTAACCTGTTCATTCAAGATTTTCCATAATCGTTCTATCGGATTAAGATTGGGGCTATAAGGCGGTAACTTTAATTTCCCTGCTGTTTTATACGCTTCGATATGCTTAATAATCGTCGATTGATGTAGCCCTAATGCCTGGCTTATTTGTGGTACTCTCCAGCCTTCTGGACGTAGCAAAATAGCCTTGAGGTGATCCCGCTCTTTACCGTTCTCTTTTAGAGCATGTTCGCGTTCAAGATAGTCTTTTTATTGTGGTGTTAAATATAATCTTTTCATGCCGCATAGCTTGATCCCATTTTTTGAACAATGCAAGCTTTTTCAAAGATCACGGGTATAGATTTTTTCATATTGGAGGCCGAATTTCAAAAATAGAAAGTGGTAAGTTTAAGGCGTGTAGTAATCAGGTTTGATTTATCATATAGTGATAAATCATTCATATATAATGTGTTTTACATGAGTAAAAATTATTCTTTCTTACTATACTTTATTATCCAACTTATCTTAAGCCACAATGCATATACACAAGGCCAACAGGTTACTGAGGTAACCACATTTAGCCAAATCCATGAGCTGAGGTTAAAAGGCCAACTGGATAAAGCCCGGAATTTGGCAATCAACTATCTACAAAATAATGTTGAGGATGTCGACGTGAGCCTCGAATTAGGACTCATTTATTATCAGCTAAAAAAATTCAATAAGGCTTCATATTATTTAAATCTTGTTCTTGCAAAAGTGCCAACCTACCTCGATGCTCGTAAAGGTTTGGTACGAGTCGCATTGGCAGAAAAAAAATACCCCTTGGCTTTGTATCTAATAGATGAGGGTTTAAAACAAAAACCGGTTGAACCTGAATTAATTGCCTTAAGAAATCAGACCTTAAAGGCTCAACTTGAATCTTCTAAATCTGTGATAGCTAAATCATTCATTCCACCAATACCAGTTGGAGAACTTAAACAGCAGATGATAAGAAAAATTGAAAATATTCCTGAAATGTACAAAGAACTTCAGCAATTAAGAAAACAGGGACAGATTACTTTAGCCAAAGAAAAAGCCATTGATTATTTAAAAATTCAACCTGATGATGTCGATGTCATGCTGCAATTGGGTTTGATTTATTTGCAGGAAAAAGAACATCAGCAAGCCAAACAGTATTTTCAAAGCGTTTTATTAAAAGCGCCCCAGTATTTGGACGCTCGTATAGGATTGATACAAATTGCCTATGCAAAAAAAGAATATAACACTGCCCTAAATTTGGTTGATACTGGATTAAAACTAAAGCAAAAGGATAGGAAACTCACTGAATTAAAAACTCAAATATCCAATGCCAAGCGTGAAAGTGAGCAAGCAGTATCCAAAACTTCCTTTGTTCATTCTATTTCAAATTTGGTTATTAAAGAAAAGGGTTCATTGTCGGGTACAACTAAAGTTAATCCAGAAATGTACAAAGAACTGTTGCAATTAAGAAAACTGGGCCAGATTACTTTAGCCAAAGAAAAAGCCATTTCTTATTTAAAAATTCAACCTGATGATGTAGATGTCATGGTGCAATTGGGTTTAATGTATTTGCAGGAAAAAGAGTATCAGCAAGCTCAAAAGTATTTCCAAAGCGTTTTACTAAAAGCGCCTCAGTATTTGGATGCTCGTATAGGACTGATACAAGTTGCCTATGCAAAAAAAGAATATAACACTGCTTTAAATTTGATTGATACTGGATTAGAACAAAAGCAAAAAGATAGAAAACTCACTGAATTAAAAATTCAAATATCCAATGCTAAACGTGAAAGTGAGCAAGCAGTATCCAAAATTTCTTTCGTCAATCCTATTTCAAATGTTAAAGAAAATGATTCAAAGTCGGTTAAAAATAATGTAAATCCTGAAATGTACAAAGAACTTCAGAAATTAAGAAACGAGGGGCAATTAGCTTATGCTGAAGAAAAAGCCCTGGCTTATATTAAAGATAATCCCAATGATGTGGATGTGATGCTTCAACTTGCTATGATCTATTTACAAGAAAAAGAATACCAAAAAGCCGAGTTTTATTTCAATGCAGTTTTGATAAAAACACCGGCCTATTTGGATGCCAGAATCGGCTTGATAAAAATCAAAATAATTGAAAAAAAATTCGAGGAAGGCATTGACCTTATTGAAAAGGGGTTTCTCTTAAAACCCAAGGATGAAGCATTGGCCCGATTACAGATTGAAATCAACCAAGCAAGGTCGTCGATTACAGCAGGTGTGCCTGATAAAAGACAGGATGCTTCTTTGGTTTTATCTGAGATCAAAGCTTTACGCGAGAAAGGTGAACTTAATTTGGCCAAAAATAAAGCCTTACAGCACTTAATAGAGTTTCCTAAAGATGTGGATGTAAAATTGTTGCTAGGGCTTATTTATATTCAGCTAAAGGATCCAGCAAAAGCAGAAGAGGTTTTAAATTCTGTATTACAAATATCGCCTCAATACGTAGATGCCCGTGAGGCACTGGTAAAGATTAAAATGAATAAAAAAAATTACAAAGAGGCACTGGCTTTGGTAAATGTTGGTTTAAAAATCACCAAAAATAATCCTAAGCTTCTGAAGTTAAAAAAAGACATTATGGAAGGTACACTTGCTAAGGCAAAAAAACCATTGAGTTTAGATGAAAAGTTGCTTGCTAAAGCAAACAAAGCAATGACCGACAAAAATTATGAATTAGCGCATCACCTATATAAACTGTTACTTCTAAAAAATTGCAATAATATTGATGCACTGGTCGGTTTAGCAAACTATTATCTTGCAAAAAATCGTGACTATTCTGCATTGCATTTGGTCCAACGAAGCTTAAAACAAAATCCAAATTCAGTGAAATTAATAGTTAAAAAAGGAGAAGTACAACAAGTATTTCGTCGGTATGGTTTGGCCTCCCAAGCCTATCTACAGGCCGCTTGTCTTGATCCTAAAGATAAGTCACCCAAAGGTCACATAAAGGAAATTGAATCCATATCGCCACGATTTTTATATGGAATTAACGAAATAAGTATGTCTAGTGAAAATACTTATGTAAGCGATTTGGATGAAATATGGGATTATTCTACTGTTAGTTACAGCAGGGAGACCAATGTTGGTTTAATCACGGCCAAAGTGAATTATGCCGCACGACTTGGTGAGAAAGCCCCTCAATTGGAACTTAATTTTGCACCTCAATTGAATCATAAAGCCTATGTTGAATTGGTTGCCGCCTATGCTAATAAGCCTGAAATATTCCCAAGGTATGTGTTGGGTGCAGAAGCTTATGTCCAAATTTTAAAGAAGCTTGAGGTATCCTTAGGGGATAGGTATTCAAACATTGGACCTACTTACTTCTCAAGGTACACGGCTTCTTTGAATTACTATCCTAAGAACTATTTGCTATCCTTTCGCCCTTATTATTTTGTTCCTAAAACTTCTTCGGATCGTATGAGTAATTCTAAGAATAGAACGATAACTTACAATGGAGTCATAAGGCGTTATTTTAAAACAATTGATCATTATGTGGGTGTTGGGGCAGGTTCTGGGCTAAGCCCAGATTTGGCAGATTTGTTAACTGTCAATTTTATAATTATTAGAATCAATTATATTAATTTAAATTATGCATTTCCAGTGTTACATCATCGTATGATGATTGATTTGACCACTGGTTACCAACATTGGGTATTTCCAAGTGGTAAAGTGCGTGAATTATACAGTGGAAACATTGGATTGAGGTATCGGTTTTAAGGGGGGAGTAAAATGCCTCGCCTATCGACAAGGTGATGCTCTTCCTATGCATTGCGGTCATTTAAAGATTCCTACCTCGAATTCTATTGAGAATATATTGAACAGTACCAACAGTATACATTTATTTTAGTTTGTGTTTGTAATAAAAGTTCGTTTTATCTAAAAAGATAGCACGCTGTATAAGCAGGTCCCATTAAAATTCTATCTTTTTTTCACAAATATATTCTAGGCGAGCCCTAGTAACAACTTGTACTTATTGAATTTATTCTCTATGCTTAATTTGGGATACCACCAATAATAAATTACGGAGATGAAAATGGATAAACGAAGTATAGTTATTGCAGCTGCGGCTGCTTCGCTGTTCGCTTCAAGTATCTGTGTTGCTGCGGGTCAAGATGGTGCTGAGAATAAAAGTGCTGGTTCAGCAAATCATTCTCATGACACAAGCAAAAGTTCAAGCCACCAGCACAAAGGCAAACATCATTGCAAAAATGTCCATCACCACCACGAGCACCACCATTATCACCACAATGGTAAAGGGAACGGTCATGCGGGCTCAAATCATAAAAGCTCCGATATGAAGCAAGAAAAGTCAGAAAATGGTTCTTCTGACAATACATCAAGTCAAGGCGGTACAAACTAATAAAGGGCTATTCTTAAAAATCCTTCAAATCCCACTTTCTCTTTGATTTACTAAGAGAGGGGGATTTGTTTTTTTATATAAGCAATTTTTTATATTTTCTTACCTTTCCAACAGGGGGATCAGCTTGACAACCTTATTTTTATCAACCTTACTGGGATGGTTTATAATTTTATTTAGCCTTTTAATGATTTTTCATCAAGAGCATATGAATTTGGTTATGTTGGATGTATTAAAGCATCCTGGTCTATTTTTTATATTGGCATTAATCACAACACTGCTTGGGTTAATTATGGTTTTAAATCATAATATTTGGGTATGGGGATGGCCCCTGGTTGTAACCGTGTTTTCTTGGATGGTCTTAATCGGCGGCTTGATTAGACTCTTTTTTTATGATTATGCAAGCAAGTTAGGCTCTTATTTTTTTAATAACCCTAAGAGAATGAGAATTACTGGTATAATAATGTTCTTCATTGGTTTAGGTTTATTATCTCCAATTTTATGAGTCTACAGAATTTTATCAATAGCCCCTTCAATATTGCTTCGCTGACTATTCCTAATCGCTTAATTCAAGGTCCTTTAGCGGGGTTTAGTTGCGCGCCTTTTAGGCAAATGTATGATTTATTCATTGCTCCTGCTTATTGTGTAACAGAGATGAGCTCAGCCATAGACGTTGTTTATAAACATACCATCGCTTCGCGTTATCTCTACCGTTCGCCCCTTGAAAAACTATTAGTCTATCAAATTTCTGGCCATGATGGTCTCATCATGGCCAAGGCGGCGGCTTTGTTACAAACCTTGGGCGCAGATATGATTGACATCAATTGTGGTTGTCCTAAAACCAAAATTCGCAAAAAAGGAGCTGGCAGCGCTTTACTTGAGACCCCTCAAAGGTTGGTCCAAATCGTAAAGCTAGTTAAAGAAAACATCTCTATTCCATTGACTGTAAAAATAAGAATTCAAGGCAATGAAAATGATTGTATACTGGCAAGACTGCTAGAAGATGCAGGTGCTGATGCCTTGATTGTGCATGGCAGACGCTGGGTGGATGCCTATGATTTCCCCTGCGACTTAGATCAAATTGCAAAGATCAAACAATGTATTAAGATTCCCGTGATTGCAAATGGGGACATTGCTGATCTCAAATCCTTATACCATGCAATACAAAAGACCGGCTGTGATGCCTTCATGATATCGCGAGCTGGGACGGGTAGACCCTGGCTTTATCAAGAATTGCTTAAAAATATTCCTGTTGATTTGGACTTTGCGCAGAAAATTGAATTATTTATGCAACACCTATCTGGTCTGTCTGCCCTTGAAGATGCTTATAAAGCCGTGTTGCAAAGTAAATCCTTAGTAAGATACTATTTTAAAAAAGACTTTAATGAAGCCAGATTAAAAGACTTCTATGCTCTAAATTGTTTAAAAAGCATTCACTCATTTCTTGAAGCAATGAATAATACTTTTTAAGGTAGCAAAGTTACCTTTGATGTGCTCAGAATAAACTTCTTCCCCCGTCTACTTTGATAGTTTGTCCTGTGATGAAGGGATTTTCCACCATAGCCAATAAGGTTTGTGCTATGAATTTTGGATCGCCATGACATTTTAAAGCGGTTTGATTGATGATTTTTTCTTGTTCTAAAGTAGATAACTGGTTGTCGTTCTCAGGCCAGATGATGGCTCCTGGAGCGATGGCATTCACCCGAATGTGGGGTGCAAATTCGCAAGCAAAAGCTTTGGTTTGCATGTCTAAAGCAGCTTTGGACTGACAATAAGCCGAGTATCCTTTAAGGGGTTTGAATGCATGAATGTCAGTAATATTTATAATCACCCCTCCCTGGGCTGATAACAGATTTCTTGCGGCCTGACTTAGCAAATAGGGGACTTTTACATTCGTATTAAATAAGATATCCCATGTGCTAAAATCTGCATAAATAACATCGTCTCTAGTGAAAATAGAAGCATTATTGACCAATACATCCAAGCGTCCAGCCCAGTCTTCTATGGTCTGAATCATCTCAGATGCCGCAGCACCATCACATAGCTCACGTTGCAATACAAAGGCTGAGTCAATACGGTGTTTATTTAAATCTACCGCAAGCTCATGGGCCTCTTTTAAAGAATGATTACAATGGATAACAACTTTAAATCCTGCTTGATGTAACTGTTTAACTATACCTGCGCCAATTCTCCTTGCGCCGCCAGTGACTAAAGCCACTTTGACGTCTTGTTTGTTTGTGGGTTTCAAGGTATGGTTCCTCATTTCAAGGTTCAGTTCATTATGAGTCTAATACACACAGTACATCAAGGTCTTAACAAGGGGCAAGTGCTGCCCTTTGTCCAGTTTATGCAAATGGTTTTGTATGCGCCTGGTGATGGGTATTATAGCAGCAACCTTCCAAAGTTTGGCAAGCAGGGAGATTTCATCACAGCGCCTGAACTAACGCCTTTGTTTGGAAAAACCCTAGCAAATCAATGCCATCAAATCATGAGCGAATTAGATAGTCCCATCATATTAGAATATGGCGCTGGTACCGGAAAATTGTGTGTAGATATTTTAAGGCAGCTAGACGAACTACACGGCCTTCCAGAACAATACCTTATTATGGAAGTCAGCGCCTCACTGCGCCTGAGCCAGCAAACTTTCATAAAACAAAGCATTCCCCATCTTGCCCACAAGATACGGTGGTTGGATGAGTTACCCGCTCAGAGCTTTGAGGGGTTAATCATTGCTAATGAAGTATTGGATGCCATGCCGGTACATCGTTTCTTGCAAACCGAAGAGGGTATTTTTGAAAGTTATATTGCAATGGGGGATAACAATGCATTGGTTGAGACCTTTTTACCCTGCCAAAATCACCTGTTGGTAAGTTACATTTGTGAGCAATTGCAGATTGAAAGTTATCCTTATCTTTCTGAGGTCAATTTGTTTATAGAAGGCTGGATTTTTAATAATCATGAACTTTTAAAAAAAGGGGTCATGATTTTAATTGATTATGGTTTTCCTCGTCATGAATATTATCATCCTGACCGCAACCAAGGTACTTTGATGTGTCATTACAAGCACCAAGCGCATACCAATTTTCTACAGCATGTGGGCGAGCAAGATATTACCGCTCATGTGGATTTCACCCATGTGGCAGAAGCGGCATTTAAAGTGGGGTTCCATGTTGCAGGGTTTACGAACCAAGCCTCTTTTCTGCTGAGCAATGGTTTGCTAAACTTTCTCAATCCATCGCAGATGGAGGTGAAAGCAAAGCAGGCTATAAAAAAACTCACCCACCCAAGTGAGATGGGTGAGTTGTTTAAAGTGATGGCCTTGAGCAAAGAGTTTGACATTGATTTGCAAGGTTTCCAATTACAAGATAAACGAGTGAGTTTATAAAATGCGATATTTGTCTACGGTTGAATTACAAAAAGCCTCCATGAAATTTGCTGCTGGCCATACCACCATTTTCTCTGCTACTGAAAGAGAACCTTTGCATGGCCACCAATATCATGTTTACCTAGCTTTGACTACTTGGGTTGAAGAAAATGGTATGACTTTTGATTATCGTTATTATAAAAATAAAATCCACAAGCTTTGCGAACATTTAAACCAAACCTTCCTCATGCCACAACATTCGCCCTTTCTACTATTTGATGAAGACAATGATTATTATTATTTTACCTTTAATCATAAAAAAATACCCTTTCTCAAAGAAGATGTGACCCTGATGCCTTTGACCAACATCACAGTAGAAGAATTGTCCCGTTGGTTTGTAGAGGCATTAATCAAAGAAAAAAAAGAGTTGGATAACCATCGGATTGAAAAAATAGTAATCAAAATATTTTCAGCCCCTGGACAATCTGCAAGCCACGAATGGTCTAGAAGCTAGATGACTTTAGTTTATAAAATTTGCATTCCCCATACATTTAAAGATTCATATGATTACCTAGCCCAAGACATCAAACCTTGCATAGGAGCTAGGGTGAGGGTCCCTTTTCGTAAGCAAACACGATTGGGCGTAGTCATTGCTATGGGCCTTGTTGAAAAAGAGGATCTCAAGTTAAAAGACATCCTTGAAGTCATAGACCAAACTGCCTTGATAAATCTGGACATAATCAAGTTATGTCAATGGATAAGCAGTTACTATCAATCCCCCTTGTCGGAAGTGATCCCTTTGGCTTTACCTAAAAAATTTCGCCAAGGACATCTTTGTGAAGTGCCTAAGATGGATTTTTATCAGTTGACCCTGTCTTTGGATGAAGCAAATCAAATCATACCTGTTCGGGCTTGTAAACAAAGAGCCTTGATTGAATTTTTAAGTCTCCAAGACCATCCAGTTTCAAAAAAAATACTGTCAGCACAAGGGTTTAACTCAAGTCAATTGCTGGCTCTACTTCATGCCAAAGTACTGAGGTTAACCCAACAATCGATGTTCCATGACAATCTCGCAAGGCCCTTAAGTGCTGCCTTGATGCTAAATCCAGAACAAGCCCAAGCTGTTTCAACTATATGCAAATCTTTAAATACCTATCATTGTTTTTTATTGCAAGGTGTTACGGGGAGCGGCAAAACGGAAGTGTACTTACAAGTCATTGACCAAGTTTTAGCTCAGGGCAAGCAAGTGTTAATTTTAGTACCTGAAATTGGGTTAACACCACAATTACTATCACGTTTTACAGAGCGTTTTGGGCATGCCATTGCTGTTATTCATTCTAATTTAAATGAAACGGAGCGCTTCATCAATTGGCAATTGGCCCAGGATGGAATCATTAAGTTGATCATAGGTACACGTTCTTCGGTGTTTACCCCTTTGCCTCAGTTAGGTTTGATAGTCATAGATGAAGAACATGACGCTTCTTTAAAGCAAATGGATGGCGTGCGGTATTCAGCGCGCGATACTGCTTTGATGCGTGCCTATTTGGCTGATATTCCTATCATCTTAGGCTCTGCTACTCCAAGTTTGGAAAGCTTGTATAACCATCAAAAAAACAAATATACCTTATTGCCATTAAGGCATAAAGCCCTATCCACTACCCCATTGCACTATCAATTGATTGATTTAAGGGCGCAAGTATTAAAGCATGGTCTAAGTGACATTACTGTGAAAATCATTGGTGAACATTTGCAACAAGACAATCAAGTGCTGGTTTTTATCAATAGACGAGGTTTTGCACCCATCTTACTATGTCATGCTTGTGGTTGGATGGCCGATTGCCGTGCCTGTGATAGCCATTTAACCTTGCATAAGCAGGTAGGTCAAATGATTTGTCATCATTGCGGACTGACACAAAAACCTCCTGGCATTTGTCCTAAGTGTTCTAACAAAGAATTCATTCCTGTTGGCGCGGGAACTCAGCGTATACATGAATATTTGAGCCAGCTGTTTCCTCACACCTCTGTTATACGGGTTGACAGCGATGAAACTCGAAAAAAAAATGCATTACACGAACAACTTGAAAAAATAAATCAGGGCAAGGCAAAATTAATAGTTGGCACACAAATGCTAGCAAAAGGTCACCATTTCCCACGGCTTACTTTGGTGGTGGTCGTAGATGCAGATTCAGGAATTTACAACCAAGATTTCAAAGCGCTGGAGCAGTTGGGTCAATTATTAACTCAAGTTGCCGGACGCGCTGGACGGGCACAACATCCAGGCCAGGTTTTGATACAAACACACCTTCCCAATCATCCTTTACTAAACCTTCTGATTCAAAAAGGCTATGATTGCTTTGCAGAAGAATTATTAGCTATACGTAAACAGGCCCTGTTACCCCCTTTTTATTTTTTAGCTCTCATCAGAGCACAGGCCAAATCAATTCCTAATTTATTAAAATTTTTCCAAGTTACCAAGGAACAAATGCAACTACATCCGGTAGAGGTCAGTGGACCAGCACCCGCGCCTTTAGCCAGAAAAGCCAATCAACATCGCATGCAATTACTGGTGAAATCCTCTTCTAGAAAGGCCTTGGGCTTGGCATTAACACAGATGCGAGCTAGTATCACTCCAAACAAAGCCAGTCAATCCGTGCGCTGGAGTGTGGATGTTGACCCTATGGATTTATCCTAGCAAGGGACCTTGTCTGTTTGATTTATTAAATAACAACCAACCATCGTCATGCGAACACAGTGAACCCAGATCCATGGTTTGTAAAAATTCAATTCTGCTTCACTGCGTTCGCAAGGACGGCAAAAAGAACATTTGAAATTATAGTGACCTGTGTGATAATGAGTATTTCATTAGCTACATGATCATGAATTCAGTTCACAATAAAATCGTTTTAATTACCGGTGCTTCTAGCGGTATAGGGTCTGCTTGCGCAAAGTCTTTTGCAGCTGTAGGCGCAAAGTTAATTTTATGTGCTCGCCGAGAAGATCGACTGCATGAATTAGCGTCCTCCTTGCCTGAGGCATCCACCTATATTTTAACTATGGATGTGAGCGATAAATTGCAAGTTACAAAACAATTAGAGTCTTTACCAAGCAGTTGGCAAGATATCGATGTTTTGATTAATAATGCAGGTCTTGCCTTAGATACTTATCCCTTGCAAGAAGGCATCATTGACCATTGGGAAACTATGATAGATACCAATATCAAGGGCTTGCTCTATGTTAGCCGTGCTTTGATTCCAGGTATGATTCAAAGAGGTAGAGGCCATGTAGTTAATATTGGATCTATAGCAGGACATGAGTGTTACCCCAATGGCAATGTATATTCTGCAACCAAAACAGCCGTACATGCCCTGTCTAAATCCATGCGACTTGATATGCTGGGTAATCCTATACGAGTGACTGAAATAGCCCCCGGCGCAGTCGAAACTGAATTTAGTCAAGTGCGTTGGCAAGATAAAAAAAGAGCAGATGACTTTTACAAAGATTTCCAGCCTCTAAGGGCTGAAGATGTGGCAGATGCAGTGTTGTATGCAACCACCCGCCCTGCGCATGTAGACATAGAACTAATGATCATCATGCCAACCGTGCAAGCATCTGCCAATCATATTCATAGAACGCCGAGCATAGGACAATGACGGAATTATTTGTCGATTTTAGCCTATCCATTCTTTTTCAAATAAAAAAAAGTTTTTAACCTTTAAAAAAAAAGAGCCACTTGATGTTGTATTTAGTCATAGCCTTGAATCAAATGGATGACTATCATCGCTTAAGTAAAAAGAGGTATTATGTCTAAAGTAAAATTAATAATTTTTGATTGTGATGGTGTATTGGTTGATAGTGAAATGATTGTAACCAACCATCTAGTTCGATGCCTAAGTGATCATGGCTACCACATCTGTAGTGAAGACTGGATTAAACGGTTTACGGGAAAAACCGATCAACTGATTTATCATGAAATCAATGCAGAAATGCAAAAGCCTGTTATAACAAACACTGTTATTAAAAAGATGCAACAACAAATACATAGCCTTCTCTATAAAGAGGTGCGCGCTACACCGGGCATAGAAGAGGTGTTTACACATGTGCAAAAAATTGGCATTTCCATGTGTGTAGCTTCTTCAGGCACCATTGAAAAAATCAATAATTCCTTGACCGTCACCGGGTTAAATACCTATTTTCAACCTAAGCATCTTTTTAGCGCGCAGTCTGTAAAACAAGGTAAACCTGCTCCTGATTTATTTTTATTTGCTGCAAAGCAAATGGGTTTTCAACCTCAGGATTGTCTTGTTATAGAAGATAGTGTTGCTGGTATAAAAGCCGCAAGTTCTGCCGGAATGAAAGTCTTGGGTTTTATAGGTGGTAGTCATGCAAAATATGCCTGGTATGAACACAATATAAGAGCTTTTAATATACCAATCGCTAACAATGCAACCGAATTATTAGATTTTTTAATTAAGTTATGAATTCTAATATTCAAAGTGATGTTGAGGATAAAAGGATTATGATGTACTAAGCAGTAAAGAGGCCTTATGCGTTGCACAGAATAAAATTGTTTGATAATATCTTGTGCATCTAAGAAGATGTTTTAGTGTTTAAGTGCACAGTTTACAAGTGTCTATTATGATTGCTTAAAGAATTAGTGTTAGGATGATTTATTGATTAGTAGGCAGCTATTATTTTATACTTGTTTCTGATTAGGAAAGTTAAAGCAACTTTGTTACCTATCCCATTCCTACAATCGAATCTCCTTCGAGTAGTTATCAATTGTATGAGCAGTCAAATTTCATAAATATTGCAGACCTATCCACTGACATTCCTATTTCGTAGGGTCATACATAATTGCGGTTGATTTTTTAAAATTTTTAATTTCATTTGTTTAAAGGAATAGGTATGGTTTTAGTAGTGAACGATTCTAAGGGTTTAAAAATAAACCATAAACATCTATGGCACAAAACTTTAAATTATGATCTTGAGCATAATCATACGATTGAGGGAGTGACCAAAGAAAAATTAACTAAATTGGCTGAATTAGCTGAAACAATCGAAGAACCCTACCTGATAGGACATTTTAATAATGAACAACATTACTTAAAAACCTTGGAACTGGTACTTAACTCGACGATGGAGACGCGAAATAGAATCATATTTTTTGAACAAGAAATAGTCCCAACACTTTTTAGTAAAGAATGCCTACTCGATATAGGTCCGGGGGATGGTTCTGTAACAAAAATATTTGCAAATCATTTTAAGAATATAACAGCTGTTGATCCAAACTTGCATATCTTACATAACTTGCAACAGGTATTACCTGATAACACCAATTACATAAAAATTAATAAAAATATTTTAGATGCTGAATTGAAAATGGAGACCTATAATTTAGCTGTCTTGTCCCATATTTTGTATTATATTGAACCAGAAAATTGGTTAAAAGTTGTGAAATCAGTTTACAGAAGTCTTAATAAAAAAGGCGTTTTGGTCATTGTAATGGGCGGAGATGAGTTAGGCAAAGCAGAATTGATTGAAAATTTTGGAGGTCAAACTTTAGTCATTGATACATTGGCTTTAGACTGCTGTAATGAATTTGGGCCCTATGATACAAAACTTTTTGCTTCTAATGAAGCATTTATAACCTGCTCAAAAAAGGCTATGTTTCATATTGCAGCATTCATGTTAGGTGATGCCAATATAACTGCCGACAAAGGTGCTTTAAATGTATATATTGATAAAGCCTTGCAACATTCAGAACATTATTTTGAAATGACCACCAGGCAGAAATATATAGTTATTCAAAAGAAAGGGTGATAATTCAAAGGGCTTACACATGAATATAAAACAATTTTTTATGAAAATAAATTGGAAGATTAATGTTCATGCAAGAAAGTTCCCGCTTCCTTATTTAACATTTGCTATTTTTGGTATAATCACATATCCATTTTACTATTATTTGTGGAAATATACAGCACCACAAGGCTATGAAAACTTACATTTACGTCTCATTGCTGTTTTCTTGTGTGTTATTTTAGCTTTAAAAAATTATTGGCCAAAAAAATGTAAATTATTTTTACCCACATTTTGGTATTTAACAATAGTATATAGTCTGCCTTTTCTTTTTACCTTTCTTCTGCTTAAAAATAATATGTCATATACCTGGGCTATGAATGGGTTAACTGTGTTGATTCTATTGATTTTATTATTAGACTTAGCTTCATTATATATTGTTTTGACAATTGGGATTTCTCTTGGGATCCTATTTTTTATTATGGATGGCCAAACCTTTCATTTGCCCCCATATTCTATGATAATTTTTATGACCTATGGTTCTGTATTGGTTTTTGGATCGATTTTTTCTTATCGCAAAGATCAAATTCAAGATAGAGAAATGAGGTTGGCAGCAGAAGCCGCCGATCGTTCAAAATCCGAGTTTATTGTCAATATAAGTCATGATATTCGTACGCCACTGACAGGTATTATTAATTTGTCTGAGTACTTGAAAAATAACCTTGAATTGTCTGAAGAAAAAAAATATGCAGTTGCCATATATCAAAGTGCAGATCAATTATTGAAGTTATTAAATGGTGTATTGGACGTTATCACAGTCGATACGGCAACGGATGATACTGTGCATTGTAAGCCCTTCAATTTGATCAAACTCATTGACAGTCTTATTGAATTAGAACGTCCAGCGGTTGCATCACAACAGTTAGAATTTTTTTATTTTATTGATGAAAATTTACCTGTGACTGTTATTTCTGATAGGATGAAGCTACACCGAATTTTACTTAATTTATTGGGTAATGCCATTAAGTTTACACCTAAGGGATCTATTGAATTAAGGATAAGCTTACTATCGAAAAAGACAAACACAGCTTGTATCCAATTTACAGTTAAAGATACAGGCATAGGTATACCTAAAGGTATGCAGGATAAGGTATTTGATAGGCTGTATAAAGTTAGCCCTTACCATAAAAAAAATATAGGCAATGGCATAGGTTTACATATAGTCCAACGGTATGTAAAATTATTAGGCGGTGAGATTTGTTTTAGTTCTGAGGAAAAGAAGGGCACTACCTTTTCTTTCATTTTGACTTTGCAAATTTGTAAAAATCCTAAAGACAATTCTAATGACACAGTGTATAAAGCACTTATACAGCAAGAAAAAAATGAGACACATATAGAAGAAGAGACTCTCAATTCTGAGGTATTAATTACAGATAATTCAGCACCTAGACCGAATATTTTATTGGTTGAGGATAATTCATTGGCTTTAATGGCTTTAAAAGTACAAATGAAACCTTACAATGTCACGCTCAATGAGACCACTGATGGCGAGTCTGCTTTAGAATTGATAAAAAAACATTCTTTTGATTTGATAATAACCGACATAGGATTGCCGGGAATTTCAGGCTGTGAATTGGTAAAGCGCGTGCGGTTATTTGAAAAGGACAAGGCTCTAAAGCCCGTAATTATCTATGGTTTAACCGGGCATTCACTAGACAGTGCTATCTCAAAACACTGTATGGATGCTGGAATAAATAGAATAATTCAAAAACCAATTACTGCAGAATGTTTAAAGGAAATCATGTTACCTTTTCTATAGCTTCCTGGCTAAGTCATCCTGCCCCACTACATTGAAGCTAGGGATTTCACCGTCATCCTGAGCGCGTCTTTTGCGCGAAGGATCTCACATCTTTAACAAAGGTACATAAAAGAACAGCATGTTAGAAGTAAGGGTAGGTGAGCTATGAAAGCAGTTTGTTTAATATTCTTGTATTGAGTAGTGAAATTATATAATATGCATTTTGTTAAGATTTAGTAGATGAAAGGAAGTATATGTTAGATATATTCATAATAGGAGCAGGCGTAGCTGGTATTGGGGCTGCACTTGAATTAGCAGAGCGCGGATATAAAGTAACATTAATCGAACAAGAAACCTTAGGTTTTGGCTCCAGTAGTAGAAATCCTGGGAGAATGGGACATGGTTTTCATTATATAGACGCAGACACCGCCAAAATGTATTTGAGAGCCAGCATCCAAGTACAAAGGAAATTTTCAGGCTATTTGGTTGGAAAAGACAAGCCTTTTGATCACCCCTTAAGACATGGACGATATTTTATAACTAAAAATTCAGATAACTCACCTGAAGAAATTCTGCGTACTTATCAGGCAATCAGTGAGGAATATCAGAGGTTAATTGCTGAAGATCCACACAATGCTGTGTTTGGTCCACCAGAAAAATTTTTTCGTATACTAAAACCCAGTGAATATGAAGGCTTGGTAAACCCAGACATTGTAGAATTAGGTGTTGAAACAGCTGAGCATCTGTTTGAATGGTCTCATTTTTCTAAAGACATTCATAAAAAAATCAGTGCACACAAAAATATTAGGTTACTAGAATATAATGAAGTAACCCACATTGAAAAAGGCACCTTAGAAGAACCTAGATTTACACTACATGTTACTACCAAGTGTGGTGAGTCTAAAAAATACAAATGTGACTTTCTCATTAACTCAACCTGGCAGAACATTGAAAAATTAAATGCTCAAATTGGCATAAGCATGATCCCAGGTGCTAGAACCAATAGACTTAAGTGTTTACTTATTGTAAAGCTGCCAGAATCATTGCTGAATGCAAATTCTATGTTTTTCTGCATGGGACAACATTGCATGTTTTCTAATATGGGCAATGGTTTCGGTATGATGACTTTTGCGCAAGTCACCAATATGGAAGCTTCTTCTGATCTAGAGTTAAGTCTTCAATCGCAACGTTTATTAAATAATGAAGCCACTTGTCAGGAAAAATATGACATTGCCAGACAAATGTTGAAAGGCGTTTCAAAGTATATTCCTGAAATGGCAAATGCAACAATTGTAGATGTGAAATATGGCATTGTGCAAACGGCCGGTAAACTTAGCTTACAGGATTTAACCAATCCAAACAGCAGTTTTCATAAACGAGATTATGACGGCATACGAGAAGAGCAGGTTGGCCTAATCTCAAATCCCTGTATGAAATTATTTTATTTTATACGAAATGGTCAAATAGTTTCTGATCTATTGGAGGCCCAAATTCGTGCCTCTTCATGGAACACTGCGGTTTTTCAGCAGATTTCACTAAAATCACAACAAAAAACAAGGCCCCTTCATCCAGAGGTTAAACGAACTATACGTGACAATCTTGATAGGTATACCGACTCAACCTCATTTTCTTCGGTTCAGCCAAGTTTTTTAATGCAAATTGTTTCCTCACCATCTATTCAAATGGCATCGATGCTCTTTATAATGTCGAGTCTTTCATTGCTGGCCTTTTATATTACAGATTCTCCTTCCTCTGTCACTCCTGGAGCACTAGCTGGGGTTGGAATAACTGCATATGTTGGAAATTTTTTTGCTAAAAACAACTTAAGAAATCAAGAAACAAAGACCAGGGCTCAGGCTGATTCTACTTATCAGACGATAGTACAAAAACAAAATGTAGTAAATGAGATACAAGAAGTTGTTAATTTCAGGGAGTCCTTTCAAGGGCATTGATATATATTAACCCAAACACCATAGGGATTCTTGAGTGAAACACAATAATTATTGGGAAGGCCATGAATTTATAGAAGAATTGGTTAATCAATTACCAGCAGCTATTTTCTGGAAAGATAAGAACTCCGTATTTTTGGGGTGCAATCAATATTTTGCAAATTTGGCAGGATTGTCTTCCCCACAAGAAATTATTGGAAAAACCGATAATGATCTCCCTTGGGGAAAATATGAAGCTGATTTATATAAAAAAATTGACCAAGAAGTCATGCAAAATAAAAAACCCATACTTGACATTGAAGAAACACAAACACTGGCAGATGGCCGTGTACTTATCCTATTAACCAATAAGATTCCATTGTTTTATAAAAAATCCAATGAGATAGTTGGGGTATTAGGAATATATCACGACATTACCTCCAGAAAACAATTAGAACGTTCACTGGAAGTAGCAAAAAACCAGGCCGTAGCAGCAAACCAGGCAAAAACTGAGTTTTTAGAAAACATGCGTCATGATATTCGGACCCCCTTAACTGGTATTGTAGGTTTTGCCGACTTGCTTAAAATGGTTTCTGATAATCCTATTGTAAAAGACTATTCAGAGAACCTGGTTGCCTCAAGTCATGCGCTTCTAGATTTACTTGACGAGGTGCTTGAAACAATCAAAGTAAGCACAGGTGAAATTCCTAAATTGAAGAAAAAGTTCAGTTTAGAACAAACTCTAAATTCTGTAATCCAGCTCAATCGTGCCAGAGCCGCTCAAAAAAACTTAATCTTGTCCTTGGACATTGACCCTGCCATTCCAAAGTATGTGGTTGGAGATAAAATACGTCTGCACAGAGTCGTTTTAGAACTTATTGCAAATGCACTCAATTTCACTGATACAGGTTTTGTGAAACTCTCAGCTTTTTTAGCCAGAGAAGAAGATGGTAAAATCATATTAAAACTTGTAGTACAAGACTCAGGTATAGGGATTCCAAAAGACAAACAACAAGAAATCTATGTGCGTTTTAAACGGCTCACCCCATCATATCAAGGCATTTACAAGGGTGCAGGACTTGGGTTGTCCGTTGTAAAACAATTTATTGATGAATTGGGGGGTGAGATTTATATAGAGAGTAAAATGAATACCGGCACAAGCTTTATCTGTTTTATCCCCTTGCAGGTATCCCTTATGGATGATGCATCAGGAGTAGATGAGGAGTCGGAAACTGTCATCATTGATATACCATTAGAACCACCCTATGTACAGCAAATAAAGCCCTGTCTAAAAAATGCAGGGGGCCCATTTCAAGTCCTCGTTGTTGAAGACAATCTAATTGCGCAATCAGCGGCTAAATCCCTTCTTACCACTTTGCATTGTACCGTAGACCTGGTTGACACCGGAAAGAAAGCAATGAAACTATGGGAGAATAGTCATTATGACCTAATTTTCATGGACATAGGATTACCTGATCTGGATGGGTATGAAGTCACCCAGCGAATTCGACTTCAGGAATTGGCTAAAAAAACACACAGTCCCATCATCGCCTTAACAGCTCATGTTAGCGAAGAAAACAAACAACGCTGCATTGATGCTGGCATGGATGCAGTGTTTATCAAACCACTAACTACAAAAAGTTGTGCAGACATACTCAATTCCTTTATTCCAGGTTATCAGCAACAATTGGCGATGTCTGTTCATGCAGATAGTTCTAAGAGTCCAACAGCAGATGAATTGCTATTTAATTTATCAGAGTTTCCTATTTTAGACACTGAAAAAGGCATCAACATTGTTGGAACTGAAGAAATCCTTGCGAACATGCTTAAATTTATGATCCATGAATCCTTACCCGCAGATTTAAAGTTGATGAAAAATGCGCATGAAGCCCTCAATTTGGAAGAAGTACAGCAGTGTGCCCACAAGATCAAAGGTGGTGCTGTGTATGTGGGCACCACCAGGATAGAAATGGCCTGCCAATATCTTGAGGCTTACTGGAAATCTGGCCGACATGATTTATTCGAATCACTCTATAATCAGGCAGTGCGTGCTATTGAAGAAACAATTACAAATATTGAAGTTTGGTTGAGAAATAAAGAGTATGTATGTATTTGAGTGAGCTCGTCTTGCCAATATACAGTGTAATTGGTCGGCTTGCGCGAAAATCTTTGTACCTCTTATTCGACTTCCCGCGGCATGTCATTACCCACAAGTAGTCGTCCCGGAATTTAGTGCTGCCTGGCGAGCTTGCGAGCTTGGCAGCGCTAAATGTCCGGGATCCATTTTTAAACTAGCATTGTGTCGGCTGCTGGATTGGATCCCGACATTATCTTATTCATCAATCATTTCCTACTTGTGGGTAAAGACATGCCCGTGGCATGTCCGCGGGATCCAGAGTTCTAATGTCAGGCGAAATCCCTTTAACCTCCGGACAAGCCGCGGGAGATCATTAAGATAAGATTAATTTGGTTTAAAATATATACAATATATATGGGTGTGAAATATGCACGTATAAAGTCACTTTTGTATTTATGTTATACATGGTCTACTATGAGTAGGTAAAAGATTTAATTTACTAATTTTGTATTTAAGGACTATCTATTAGGGAGATCCACATGAGTCATCTTATCACCAGGTCTAAATCAAACTGGCTAAGTTCTTTAGCTATCCTTGTTTGTTTAACTTTAAATCCATTTGCCTTTGAAAAATCTATAGCCGCCTCAGCTCCAGATACAAGCATGAGTGATAAAGTAGCAAAAAATGTGGATAAAAAAGCAAATAAGGAAAAAAAAGCAATAGTTAAGCAATCTAAAAAAGCTGATAAAAATGTATTCAAAAAAGTAGTTAAACTAGATAATAAATCACTTCAAGCAAAATCCAAGCGAACACCATCCAAAAGTACACCAGCTAGCTCAGTATCTAATGCCAATTATAAAGGCTGCTGCTCTGGTAAGCATGGTGGAATTGATACAAAATCTTTACAAAGTCTAAGATTAGGGGATAAATTGCTTTGCAAGGACGGCCAAGCCTCACCCACTTGTACCAAAAATGAGTTTAATATTAATTGAGCATTACGGAGATTAATTTTAATAAAACATCTCTCCTGCGATAAGAGGTTATTAAGAAATTGCAGGGGTATTTTTTTTCATCTTTCAACAATGACTTTAATAGGCGCAGCATTTTTTACGGCGTGTGGCTTACTAACTGCAACAGTTAGTTTCTCAACCTTAAAGGTTTCTTGTATTAATTTTGCTATTTCATTGGCCAGGGTCTCAATGAGTAGAAAGGATCTAGATTCCACCCATTGCGTTATTGTTTGACATAACAAAGCATAATCTATGGTTTTCTTTAAATCATCCTCACAATGGCGAAAGTCAGAAGGAATATGGATGTCAATTAACACATTTTGTTTGATGCGTTGCTCCCAAGCATACACGCCTATTTGGGTTGCTATTGTTAAATTGGTGATTATTAGGGCATCCATAGTCATCTACTTTAATTAAAATTCATAGTTTAAAATAAACAAATGCTGATAGATATTTATTTCTTGAGCAATCAAGAAAAAAACAGTGAATGTACATGACACTTTTTTGGTACCATTAGCTCACTTTGAAATTCTGGTATTTATTCATGTATGACTTAAATCAATCTCTTTTCATTCGCGCTTTAAGACGTCAGCCAACCCCTCGGACACCCGTCTGGATAATGCGCCAAGCTGGTCGTTATTTACCCGAATATAAAAAAACTCGGCAACAAGCAGGCGATTTTTTAAGTTTGTGTAAAAATCCTGAGCTTGCTTGTGAGGTCACTTTACAACCATTACGTCGTTTTGCCTTAGATGCTGCCATATTATTTTCTGATATTCTTACCATCCCAGATGCAATGGGCCTTGGTTTGTCTTTTATGGAAGGGGAGGGTCCTTGCTTTTCAAAACCAATTCAAGATGTGGCAGCCATCCGTGCATTGCCCATACCCGATGCGGCTGATTCCTTGTCATATGTGATGGAGGCTGCCCGCCTCATTCGACGGGAAATGCCCAAAGAATTACCCCTGATTGGATTTGCTGGGAGCCCTTGGACCTTGGCCTGCTATATGGTCGAAGGTAAAAGCAGCAGGGATTTTAAAGGTATTTTAAAATTAGTCTATACTGAAAAAGCAGCAGCACTTATGCTATTAGAAAAATTAGCAGCCTCAGTAACAAACTATCTTGAGGAGCAAATCAAAGCTGGTGTTAATGCACTGATGATCTTTGATACCTGGGGGGGAATCCTGACTCCTCAGAATTATAAGGATTTTTCATTACATTACATGCATCAAATTGTACAAACATTGAAAATGAAACATCCAGACATGCCCATCATTTTATTCACAAAAAATGGGGGACAATGGCTTGAATTAATGGCAAAAACTGGATGTGATGCCTTAGGGATTGATTGGACTTGTGATTTGGCCCAAGCGCGAAGACGTGTTGGGGCACAAGTGGCTTTACAGGGTAATTTAGATCCCAATGTATTGCTAAGTTCAAAAGCAGTCATTTATGAACAAGTGCAACAGGTTATCACATCTTTTGGGCCAGGAGCAGGCCATGTATTTAATTTAGGTCATGGCATTACACCGGATGTGCCTGTCGAACATGTTGCCTGTATGGTTGACGCAGTCCATGAATTGAGTCAGAGCAATAAAGTGGAGTAATTTGATGATCATTGAAAGTAGTTTTAAGCCGGCTTGGTGGATGAGTAATCCACATCTTCAAACCATTTATTGTTCCTTAAGGCATCCTGTTCAGGCCTCCATGGATGATTTGGAAACAATTGATTTGCCAGATGGCGACTTTGTTGAGTTGGTTTGGTCCAGGGCCAATCTGTCAGAGGATAGTCCGCTTATCATCATGTTACATGGACTGGGGGGCTGCGTAAATTCAAGCTATGTTGCACGCTTCATGCATGCATTCAATCAACAAGGCTGGCGGGCTGTATTGATGCATTTTCGAGGTGCTGGCACCGCATTGAACCGATTTCCTCGAGCATACCATTCAGGTGATACCGCCGATTTTGATTTTGTGGTAAATCTTTTAGCTCAAAGAGAACCTAACACAACAAAAGCTGCCGTAGGTGTCTCTTTGGGTGGAAACGTGTTGTTAAAATGGTTAGGAGAACAGGGCGAACAATCCATAATTAAGACTGCAGTAGCTGTTTCAGTACCTTATGTGCTTAATAAAGTGGCCACACGGATGAATACAGGACTTTCACGCTTATATCAAAAATATTTATTGAGTCAATTTAAAATTGTATTTGCTCGTAAGGTGAAGCAATTTGTAAATCCACCAGAGGCCCTGATAAAGGCTGCGAATTGCCAATGTTTTTGGACCTTTGACGCCAATGTAACTGCGCCATTAAATGGATTTACCAATGTACATGCCTATTATAGAGAATCAAGTTCAAGGCAATATTTGTGTGCTATCTTAACACCTACCTTATTGATCCACGCTGTAGATGACCCTTTTATGACAAAAGATGTGTTGCCTACTGAAGCCGAGCTTTCAGGACAGGTGGTATTAGAAGTTAGTCAAAAAGGTGGACATGTGGGCTTTGTTTCGGGAAATAATCCCAGTAAACCAATATACTGGCTAGACCAGCGTATCCCAGAATACATTGAACAACAATTTAAAGCCCTATGAATGACTGAATTGCCGACTCAACTGAATCGCCATTTCCAATGATTGCTCGTAGTTTAATCGGGGATCCACCCGACTTTGGTAGGCTTTTTTAAGATCATCTGCATCTAAGCCTCGAGCACCACCAATACACTCCGTTACATCATCACCGGTTAACTCAAAATGAACGCCTCCCAAATAGCTGCCCATTTTTTTATGAATTTCTAGACTCTGTTTTAATTCTAATAGAATATTATCAAAATGGCGGGTTTTTGTACCATCAGGGGTTGATTCTGTATTACCGTGCATTGGATCACAAGACCAAGTCACAGGAATGTTTATTTTTTTAACAGCTGTGATGAGGGGAGGTAATAACTCATTCACCTGTTTTGCCCCAAGCCGTGTGTAAAGAATGATTCTCCCTTCTTCGGCCATTGGATTGGCTATTTTTAAAATTTCAGCCAACCATTCTGGGCTTGCCGTGGGGCCAACTTTGATACCCAGCGGATTTTGTACGCCTCTCATAAATTCTAAATGGGCACTGTCAGCTTGAGCTGTACGCATGCCAATCCAGGGTAGGTGTGCTGACAGATTATACCAAAGGCCATCTTTGAGTTTTCTGGTTAATGCTTGTTCGTAATGTAAATTTAAAGCCTCATGAGAGGTATAAAACTCTACTTTATTCAAATTACTTGCACTTAATCCATCAATACAATCTAAAAAATTCAAGGTATCAGCTATGGATTTAACAATGGCCAAGTATTCTTTTTTTTGTTTGGAATGTTCAACAAATCTTAAGTCCCACAGTTGGGGATGGTGTAAATCTGCAAAACCACCATCTAGTAAGGCACGAATAAAATTTAAGGTCATGGCTGCATGACTATAAGCCTGTAGCAGCAGCTTAGGGTTTGGTTCACGCGCTTTGGCTGTAAATTCAGGGGCATTGACCAAATCGCCCCTATAGGAAGGCAAAGTTTGTCCATTGATGGTTTCAAAGTCAGAGGAGCGGGGTTTGGCATATTGGCCAGCAATCCGGCCTATACGAATGATCGGTTTGTTCATTCCATGGAGCAATACCACACTCATTTGTAAAATAATTTTAAGCTTATTACTGATGATATCGGAACGACAATCATCAAAAGATTCAGCACAATCTCCACCTTGAAGAATAAAGGCTTGTTGACGGCCGGCCTTTGCAATCAATTTTTTTAAATTCCTAACCTCACCACTGGTTACCAAGGGTGGCAATAGGCTAAGCTGGGCTACCACTTTATCTAATTGTTTTGGATCTGCATACTTAGGCGATTGTAAATAGGAATACGCTTGCCAAGATTGCGGCGACCATGTTTGCATTGAGTAACACCCTTCATTTTTTCATAAGTATGAAAGAAATGAGAATGCGCTGCAAGGATAATTCTAGTAAATAAGACATTAATTCATAACCTCGCACTTGAAATTTGATAGTATGACCCCACCTTACAGATTTAGTATGCTTAGGAGATTTTATATGAGTAAACACGGCAAAGATTGGAAAAAATTTAAAGAAGAAAATAAAGACGAGGAAAACCTCAGTCAGCAGGATTCAAAGGATTCAAACTTAAAGAATGAGAATGAGAATGAGGTCGAGGTCGAGGTTGCAGCAGAGGCTGCATTAGATCACGCAAGTTATACTGAATTAGAAGAAAAGTTAACATTGGCGGAACAAGAGGCTTTTAAACATAAAGAATCTGCACTCAGGCTCAGTGCCGAAATTGAAAATGTTCGAATACGTGCCAATAAAGAAGTGACGAAGGCTCATTTATACGGATTAGAGCGCTTCATTAAAGAATTACTACCCGTTCTAGACAGCCTGGAGCAGGCTTTGCAATTGGCCATTAAAGGAAATGATGCAGCCATGCGTGAAGGTCTAGAGTTAACTATGAAGCTGTTCATTGATGGGTTACAAAAACAAGATGTAACTGAAATCAATCCTGTAGGGGCACTGTTTGACCCACATGAGCATGAGGCCATGTCCATGTTAGACCAACCAGGTACACCAGCAAATACAGTACTGGTCGTTTTCCAAAAAGGATACAAATTAAATGATCGTGTGATTAGACCTGCAAGGGTTATTGTTTCTAAGGGGTCTAGCACAGAATAAGTCCGGGTTGGGCTGCTCTTTTTTTTTAAATAATGGCTTGAAAATGATTGGACACAACCCCATTTAGAATTTATTGAAAATACAACTTATTATTCGGAGCGAATAAAAATGTCAAAAATTATCGGTATAGATTTAGGTACAACAAACTCATGTGTTGCTGTTATGGAAGGTGGTAAGCCCAAAGTAATTGAAAACCATGAAGGTCATCGCACGACTCCATCCATTGTAGCCTATACCGAAGATGGTGAGGTTTTAGTGGGACAATCTGCAAAACGTCAATCAGTGACCAACCCCAAAAATACCTTGTATGCGATTAAACGATTAATTGGACGTAAATTCGATGATAACATCGTCCAAAAAGATATCAAGATGGTTCCTTATAAAATTATGAAAGCTGATAATGGGGATGCTTGGGTGCGAGTGAAAGATCAAGACAAAGCCCCCCCACAAATTTCAGCTGAAGTATTGCGTAAGATGAAAAAAACAGCTGAAGATTATCTTGGTGAAGAAGTTAAAGAAGCCGTGATTACCGTTCCGGCTTATTTCAATGACTCCCAACGTCAAGCCACCAAAGATGCTGGTCGTATTGCAGGTCTTGAAGTCAAAAGAATCATTAACGAACCCACAGCTGCAGCCCTTGCTTATGGGATGGATAAAAAACGTGGTGATTCTGTCATCGCTGTTTATGACTTAGGCGGTGGTACTTTTGATATTTCAATCATTGAAATTGCAGAAGTGGATGGTGAACATCAATTTGAAGTGTTGGCAACCAATGGCGATACCTTCTTAGGTGGTGAAGATTTTGACATGGCATTGATTGATTATTTATCCGCAGAATTCAAAAAAGATTCAGGCATAGATTTACATACTGATCCTTTGGCTTTACAACGACTAAAAGAGGCTGCAGAGAAGGCTAAAATTGAATTGTCCACGGCCCAACAAACCGACGTCAACCTACCTTATATTACAGCGGATGCCTCAGGGCCAAAACATTTAAATATCAAGTTAACCCGCACAAAACTTGAATCATTGGTGGAAAAATTAGTTGAACGCACTGTGGAGCCTTGCAAAATAGCTTTAAAAGATGCTGGTATCACCATTGCTAAGATCAATGAAGTTATTTTAGTTGGTGGACAAACCCGTATGCCCTTGGTACAAAAAACTGTTCAAGATTTCTTTGGTAAGGAACCTCGCAAAGATGTAAACCCCGACGAAGCCGTAGCCGTTGGTGCAGCCATCCAAGCCGCGGTTTTATCTGGAGAAGTCAAAGACATTCTATTATTAGATGTGACCCCATTATCCTTAGGTATAGAAACCATGGGTGGCATCATGACCAAACTAATAGAAAAAAATACAACAATACCAACCAAGGCCAACCAAGTGTTCTCAACAGCTGATGACAACCAAACGGCTGTAACTGTTCATGTATTACAAGGTGAGCGGGAACAAGCTTCGGCTAATAAATCTCTTGGACGGTTTGATTTAGGTGATATTCCTGCGGCACCCCGTGGTATGCCCCAAATTGAGGTAACTTTTGATATTGATGCCAATGGTATCTTGAATGTTTCTGCCAAAGATAAGGCAACCGGTAAGGCGCAATCAATAGTCATCAAAGCCTCCAGTGGTCTAAGTGACGAAGAAGTAAATAACATGGTAAAAGATGCTCAGTCTCATGCCGAAGAAGACAAAAAATTCAAAGAAATGGCAGAACTTCGAAATCAAGCCGATGCTATGATTCACAGCTGCGAAAAATCTATCAAGGATTTAGCTTCTGATTTGGCAGAAGATGAGAAAACCAGCATTGAAACTGCCATTGCTGATTTAAAAGAGGCAGTGCAAGGTACTGACAAAGCCAAAATAGAAGATAAATTAAAAACTTTAACCGATGCATCTGGAAAAATGTCTGAACGAGTGTATGCAAAAAAAGCTCAAGAAGGACAAACGCAAGGATCTGAAGCCCCAACTGAAAAAGCTGCTCCAGCAGAGGAAGGTGTTGTGGATGCTGAATTTGAAGAAGTTAAAGACGATAAGAAAGAATAGATAGATATTTTTTTCAGACATTTACAATCATGCTTTTAATACTCTCGGATCCCGCATTTAGCGGGATTCAGTTGTATCTAAATAAGTAGGTTGTATGATTTGCAATGAAGGTTTATATCCATAGGTTAAATTAAAATTTGAAGAAATACTGTTTAAAATATATCCATAATGTAATTCTTTATGTTATAATAGTGTCTCAAATAAGTATGATGTATGGTTTTAAATTTATTTATTACCCAAA
This sequence comes from Legionella sp., assembly GCA_013697625.1. Taxonomy (GTDB): domain Bacteria; phylum Pseudomonadota; class Gammaproteobacteria; order Legionellales; family Legionellaceae; genus Legionella. The sequence goes on along the minus strand of JACCWN010000028.1, from coordinate 141,166 downwards.
TTAAAACGGGCAATAGGTTGGGGACTAGGCGAATAAGCCCAGTCTGAGGTTGATGGTAACTTAGATTAAAGTACTGTCGTTGATTTAGAAATGTGTGAGTAAAGTATGTCACAGCGGGATTATTATGAGCTCTTAGAAGTCAGTCGTGATGCAAGTGAGGCTGAAATAAAAAAAGCTTATCGCAAGCTAGCAATGAAATATCATCCAGATAGAAACCCCGGTGATGCGTCTTCTGAAGAAAAATTCAAAGAAATCCAAAGTGCTTATAGCATTTTATCTGACCCACAAAAACGTGCATCTTTTGATCAATTTGGTCATGCAGGTGTTGATCCTTCCAGAGGTGGGCAGGGTGGTTTTGGCGGATTTGGCGATGTTTTTGAAGATCTTTTCGAAAATATCTTTTCCTCAGGACGACGTCAATCACGGCAATCTCAAGGCCAACGTGGATCCGACCTTCAGTTTAATGTTCAATTAACCCTTGAAGAAGCAGCCTTTGGCAAAGAGGTAGAAATTACTGTGCCACGGCATGGCTTATGTACTGTTTGCGAAGGATCAGGCGCTAAAAAAGGCACCAAACCAAAAACCTGTGAAACTTGTGAAGGCATGGGTCAAGTCAGGATTCAACAAGGCTTTTTTTCCATACAACAAACCTGTCCTGGTTGCCACGGTGAAGGTCATATTATTACCGATCCCTGTAAGAATTGTCAGGGTCAAGGTCGCATTCGAGAAAGTAAAAAATTAAGCGTTAAAATTCCAGCTGGTGTAGATAATGGCGATAGGGTACGTCTTAGCGGTGAAGGAGAAGGTGGAATCCACGGTGGAGAAACTGGTGACCTATATGTTCAAATCAATGTAAAAAAACATTCTATTTTTGAAAGAAAAGACAATGATCTACATTGTGAAGTACCTATTAACTTCATCATTGCAATCTTAGGTGGTTCTATTGAGGTGCCAACCTTAGAGGGCCGAGTGACTTTAAAGATTCCTGAAGAAACGCAAACGGGCAAGGTCTTTCGCCTCAGAAGCAAGGGTATGAAGTCGGTTAGAGGCTATGCGCAGGGTGATTTGCTTTGTAAAGTCACAGTGGAAACACCGGTAAATTTGACTAGAGAACAAAAAGAACTGTTTACTCAATTACAAGTTTCCCTTGAAAATGGTAAGTCAAATCATTCACCGCGCGCTCATTCCTGGTTTACTGGTGTGAAAAAGTTTTTTGAAGATATGAAATTTTAGAGTTTTGATGCATTTATCTAGTCGCGGGCGCAACACTCCTTCTTTCTTAGTTCGACGTCCCGCGGCCATATCATTACCCATAAGTATGTCGTCCAGGAATTTAGTGTTGCCTGGCGAGCTTGGCAGCACTAAAAGTCCGGGAGCCATTTAGAAACTAGCATTGTGTCGGCTACTGGATGGATCCCAGACCTTAAGTGTGACTAAGCTTGCAAGCTCGCCAAGTCCCACTAAATTCCGCGACGACATTATCTTATTCATCAATCATTTCCTACTTGTGGGTAATGACATGCCCACGGGACGTTTGGGACTGGTTAAAATCAATTACATGCCAGACGATTATACTGAGCACAAATTTGAAGGTAGAATGGCTTTAGTGATTTAGAACCTATTATGGTTAATGCATTATAAGGCTAAACCCATCTAACTAAATTATTTTATTAGCAGCCTAAAATAGCATTTGAAGTCTCTTTACTCTATAGTACAATGCTTCCCGAAACTCTATTTTTAGATGTGAACAGGGACAGATAACATGAGATATCATTCATGATTGATAAACTAGCAGTTTTAGTGCTTGCAGATGGCACTGTTTATGAAGGTATCTCAGTTGGTGCTGATGGCGAATGTATTGGAGAAGTTGTTTTTAATACGGCTATGACTGGTTATCAAGAAATGCTCACAGACCCCTCCTACGCAGGCCAAATCATTACCTTTACCAGTGCTCATGTAGGCAATACCGGATGCAACGACGAAGATATGGAGTCCTATAAAGTGTGGGCTGCAGGGCTTATAATGCGTGATTATAGTTTGCTGCATAGTAATTACCGCGCACAATATACTTTGTCTGAGTGGCTCAAAAAAAATGGTGTTGTTGCCATAGCAGGTGTTGATACACGTGACTTAACGCATAAATTACGCAACCAAGGTGCCATTGGCGCATGCATCAGCACCCATGTGTCTGATCCTTCCAAATTACTGGCGAAGGCAAATTCATTCCCAGGTTTAGATGGTGTTGATTTGGCATCGAAGGTTTCAAGAAAAACCCCTGAATCTTGGCATCAAGGGCAAGGTGTATGGGCCACCCATGATTCAAAACCACAGCAATTTCATGTGGTGGCTTATGATTTTGGTATAAAACACACCATTTTGAGGTTACTCCATGATAAAGGGTGCCATGTTACTTTGGTTCCAGCTAAAACGTCTGCAGAAGAAGTTTTAACAATGAACCCTGATGGATTGTTTTTTTCTAATGGTCCAGGTGATCCAAAGGTTTGTGACTACGCCATACATGCCATGCAAACTTTTTTAAATCATGATATACCAACTTTTGGTATTTGCTTGGGATTTCAAATTTTAGCTTTGGCTTGCGGTGGTACTACAAAAAAAATGAAATTTGGTCATCATGGTGCAAACCATCCTGTGGTTGAGGAAGGTGGGAATAAACGAGTATTCATAAGCAGTCAAAATCATAGTTTCGCTGTAGACGAAGACAGCTTACCGGACTGTTTACAGATAACCCATCGATCGTTATTTGATGGGAGTTTACAAGGAATCAAATGTAAAAATAAACCTATTTTTGGATTTCAAGGCCACCCAGAATCTGGCCCAGGACCACATGATTTGGAATTTTTATTTGATGAGTTCATGCATTTTATGCGTTTAAGAATGATCTATAAGGAAGATATACGATGAAAGAAAGCCATGTTTTTACCTCCGAATCTGTCTCAGAAGGACATCCTGATAAAATAGCGGATCAAATTTCTGATGCAATTTTAGACGCCATTTTGGCACAAGATCGACAGGCTCGGGTGGCTTGTGAGGTTTTTGTTAAGACTGGTATGGTTCTGGTTGGTGGTGAAATTACAACGAAAGCCTGGGTTGATGTAGAAGGGATTACACGCCAATTGGTTAAAGACATAGGTTACAATAGCTCAGAAATGGGATTTGATTGGGAATCGTGCGCAGTATTATCTGCCATTGGTAAGCAATCCCCAGACATAGCGCAAGGCGTTGATAATCAAGAAACTAAAATTTTAGGAGCAGGTGATCAAGGGTTGATGTTTGGTTATGCTAACCGCGAAACTGATGTTTTTATGCCTGCACCCATTTTTTATGCACATAGACTTATGGAAAAGCAAGCCAGCCTTCGTAAATCTAATCAACTGTCTTGGTTAAGACCAGATGCAAAATGCCAGCTTACCCTTCGATATGAGCAAGGTATACCTATGGAGGTCGACACGGTTGTTTTTTCAACACAACATTCACCTGATATAGCCTATAGTGAACTTATTGAGGCAGTACGCGAAGAAATCATTAAAGTCATTTTGCCATCGGATTGGTTGACCAGTAATACTCGCTATTTCATCAATCCCACAGGACGGTTTGTGATTGGTGGTCCTTTGGGAGACTGTGGTTTAACTGGTCGCAAAATCATTGTTGATACCTATGGTGGTATGGCAAGACATGGTGGGGGTTGTTTTTCAGGAAAAGATCCTTCTAAAGTGGATAGATCAGCAGCTTATGCAGCAAGATATGTTGCTAAAAATATTGTAGCCGCAGGTTTGGCCGATAAATGTGAAATACAAGTATCCTATGCCATTGGCATCGCAGAACCCACTTCAATTTTTGTAGAGACCTTTGGTACTGGACGGTTAAAAAATAATGAAATCATTGACTTAATTCATTCTAATTTTGATTTAACCCCACAAGGTATCATCAATCACCATGACTTATTAAGACCCATTTATAAACAAACAGCAACCTATGGTCACTATGGTAGAGAGGGTTTTCCGTGGGAGCGGTTAGACAAGGTTGATATTCTTCGTAAAGCACTTTAAAAGGAAATATTGATGTTAGAGATGAACAAAATTGATTTTGATTTCAAAGTAGCCGATAACACTTTAGCTGCTTGGGGGCGTAAAGAAATAGCCATTGCTGAAACTGAAATGCCTGGTTTGATGGCCTTAAGAGAAGAATTTGGCCCAGCAAAAATTTTAAAAGGCGCACGTATCGCTGGGTGCTTGCATATGACCATCCAAACGGCAGTATTGATAGAAACTTTGGTTGCTTTGGGCGCCGAAGTTCGCTGGTCTTCTTGTAATATTTTTTCAACTCAAGATCATGCTGCAGCGGCCATTGCTGCGGTGGGTATTCCGGTTTTTGCTTGGAAGGGTGAAACTGAAGAAGAATATTGGTGGTGTGTTGAACAAACGCTCCAAGGACCAGATGGTTGGGAACCCAATTTATTATTAGATGATGGTGGCGATTTGACGCAACTTGTTCATCATAAATATGGGCATCTGTTAGCTGAAATAAGAGGTGTTTCAGAAGAAACAACCACTGGGGTAGCTCGGTTATATGAGATGGCAAAGATTGGTCAATTGAAATGTCCAGCTATCAATGTAAACGATGCAGTGACAAAGTCAAAATTTGATAATTTATATGGCTGTCGTGAATCTCTATTAGATGGGATAAAGCGTGCAACCGATGTCATGATAGCTGGAAAAGTTGCCTTGATTTTGGGATATGGTGATGTTGGTAAAGGGTGTGCTCAAGCTTTACGTGGTCAAGGAGCAAGTGTCTTGATTGCCGAAATTGACCCAATTTGTGCCTTACAAGCTGCTATGGAAGGGTATAGAGTTGTTACTTTAGATGAGGTTGCTGAACAGGTTGATATCGTTGTAACTGCCACAGGGAACTTGCATGTGGTTACTCACGACCATATGCGTCGCATGAAAAACCAGGCCATATTGTGTAATATAGGCCACTTTGATTCTGAGATAGATATTCAAAGTTTGAAGCAATATACCTGGGAAAATATCAAGCCCCAAGTAGATCATGTTATTTTTCCAGACGGGAAACGCATCATCGTTTTAGCAGAAGGGCGTTTGGTTAATTTAGGTTGTGCTACCGGACATCCAAGTTTTGTTATGTCAGCCTCCTTTACCAATCAGGTGTTGGCACAAATTGAGTTGTATCAATATGCTTCTCGTTATCAGAATCAGGTGTATGTTCTGCCAAAATTATTAGATGAAAAAGTAGCCAGACTTCATTTGGGCAGAATTGGAGCAAAACTCACGAAACTTAGTGAAGAACAAGCTCAATATTTAAATGTAGATGCGGATGGTCCTTACAAGCCTGACCACTATAGATATTGATTGACCATCATAACAAAATATTCCTTTGGAAAAAGCCTACTTCAATACCAGAAATGCCTGGTATGGGCTTTGTTCTAAGGATGCACTTACCTGGTAGTGGTTTGACCTAAAAGGGCAACTCCCAGCAGCCATTTATACATGCAATATCCAAGTGGTAATAGCTTCTACAGGTTTAACAAGTTATACTGCTTAATTTTTAAGGATTATCAACATGCGTCCCAGTAAACGAGAAGCCAATCAACTACGTCCAATTAAAATAACGCGCAATTTTACTTCTTATGCTGAAGGATCTGTGTTGGTTGAATTTGGACAAACCAGAGTTTTATGTAATGCTTCCATCATTGACGGTGTGCCCCGATTTTTAAAAGGCAAAAATCAGGGCTGGGTTACTGCAGAGTATGGCATGCTACCTCGTGCGACACATACACGTACGGAGCGTGAAGCTAGCAAGGGCAAACAAGGGGGTAGAACTCTTGAAATTCAAAGGCTTATTGGCCGATCGCTCAGAGCTTGCGTTGATTTGAAATTAATTGGAGAAAATACGATCACCATAGATTGTGATGTCATTCAAGCAGATGGTGGTACTCGAACAGCGGCCATTACTGGTGCTTGTGTTGCTATGAAAGATGCCATTAATTGGATGGTTACACGTGAAAAATTACGTAAAATGCCAACCTTTCACTACGTCGCAGCTGTATCGGTGGGCATTTACAGAGGTCAAGCCGTGCTTGATTTAGATTATGCAGAAGATGTGGTAGCTGAAACTGATATGAATGTTATCATGAATGAAGAGGGGCATTTCATAGAAATTCAGGGCACTGCCGAAGACCGAGCCTTCAGTCGCAATCAACTCAGCGGAATGCTGGAGTTAGCAGAATCAGCCATTCCGCAACTCATAGAATTACAAAAAAAAGCGATTGTTGATTAAGCTGGTTTTAGTACTTTCCTTTTTAAAAGCCACCTGTAGCCCGTATTAACGCAGTGTAATACGGGACTTTTTTTGAATGACCCCCGTATTACGCTGCGCTAATACGGGCTACGATGGGTAAATTTATAGTTAAACTGGCGTTAGCGAATCAGCCAGTCCACAACTCATAGAATGACAAAAAAGCGATTGTTGTTAAGCTGGTTTAGTACTCTCGTTTTTAAAGCCACCTGTAGCCCGTATTAACGCAGTGTAATACGGGACTTTTTTTGAATGACACCCGTATTACGCTGCGCTAATACGGGCTACGATGGGTAAATTTATAATTAAACTGGCGTTAGCGAATATAATCTAAAATATAATCAGATTAAACATTTAAATACAACCTTTTCAAATAAGCAATCTTGGGGGGGCATGCTATTCATCATAAAAAGCCACTCAGTGTTAATATTGTATTAATATTATGCTGATATGATAGACACTAAGGTGTTTTCTTCAGAGGCAATATGTATATACCAACTGCGCATTTATATTCAGAATATAGTGGTTCTTTATCACATCGTATAGACCAGGCATGGACAATATACAAAAACAAACACTCAGATCTGGTGACAATGAAGGATGCGCAACAATTTCTATGTTTTGCTTATGATATACAATACAACCCAGAAACCCCTGCAGTATTAGAATACTTGATGTTAAAAAAACAAAAACGCTCTTTCATGAACCCTGAATTTATTCCAGGCAAATCACCCCACCATTTACCATTTAATCCTGCCAAAGTGATGCTAACAAAAACCTATGTATCTGGTAAAAGTACCATTCCCAATATAGAGTTTGCGATGCGTCAAAGGGAGCTACTGGATGTTAATGAAAATAGTAAGGATATGGATAGGGCGAAAAACACCAAAGAATTTAGTTCATCGGAGCGTTCGGTTTTCCAAGTACATATTCATGATGGACTATTTAAAAAGCATGGAACACTGGCCGATACATCCACCATGTCATCACATGGTAGAAAAGAATTTGCCGCTTTTACGCTTAACAAGGATGGAGAACTTAACTTATTTAATCATTTTAATGGTAAAGATAAGATATTACATTCTTCTTTAAATGCGGGTGTACCCATTGTTATGGCTGGAGAAATTAAAATAATAAATGGGGTACTAAAAGCAATTACCACATACAGCGGGCATTATGTACCAACTATTTTCAATGTGGAAAGAATAATAGAACATTTTTCTAAACAAAATATATCTTTTCATGGCCTTGAAGTTATTAGTGATCGCCCCTTAGATGATGTCCTTCCAGAAGTTAAAAGTAAGGCTTTTAAATTCCCTTTAGATAAAGACCTCTCATTCTTAACACCAGCAGTAGCTTTATTTAAGTATGAGGATGCAAGAGAAGTTTTGCAAAAAGAATTTATTCATCGCATAAAAATAATGGAAGCTAAGCTAACAACTTATAACAAAAAAAACCCATTTTCAACAAAAGACAATCAGAGCACCTTAAGTTGTCAACGTGCAAAGCTGGCTGTAGAATTTGAAAGTCTGCTAAAGCAATTTAGAGAAAGCTTTAACTTTAGACCTCTAAAAACAAATGAATTGGCTTGGAAAACAAAAGAACTGAAATTGTTGATAGACGCTTATGAACTTAAAAATTGCAATTTAAGCAAAGAAAATGGTAAAAAAGCATCAAATGGAAAACTAGCTGCTGCTATTGGAACCTTTAAACCGATGATAAGGCATAAAGAATTAAGATTTTTAGAAATAGAAGATCCCAATCGTCTTAAAGCCATGAAAACGGTATTTTAGTTGCCACATCACCTTCACCTGTTCACCCTGGTCGGGGCACCTTTGATATACACCTTATTCAAAAGCTTCTTTATATGAGCACTTGTTAAAAATTTTTATTACAACAATATTTTTCTTTTTTTTACAGAGTTTTACTTGTATAGTTAATAAGTTACTATCAATAAAGGGACTTTACCATGAAACATTTGATGAAATTATTTTTAATTACTAGTTGTTATTTAATTACCCTTGTTGCTCAAGCTTGTCCTCAGGCGCTGCCTACCTCTAATCCAGGTTTTTGTACTTCTTTCAAAAGTGTTGCTGAATGTCATTGTCCTCTTCCAAAGGCGATGTGCCAAAATATGGAGACCTTATACCAGCGAATGATTCAAATTTATGGTACTGTAGAGGGTGCCTGTAGAAGTCAGCATGACACAGACATACAAACCTGTATAGATGACTGGAAATGTTATAGAGAAGGTGGTAAGAATTCAAAAGGCCAATTGTGCAGCGGCACTGGGAAAAATTGTGCTTAAGAACAAAATAATATTGGCATTACTTATATTATTCGAAACAAGTGGGCTGCATGCAATTGAATTACAGCCTGCTTTTTATGGGGGTTTTCAAAGTGGTTATGGCTCCACAACTTGGAGAGGCCTAGTACCTCCTGATGTTAAACAGAACGAAGCCATTTTGATTTCTACACCCAAGGCTACTAATGAAGGCGGTATAGCTTATGGTTTTTTTGGTGGTTATGAATTTTCAACCCACTTTGCAGTTGAAGGTTTCTATCTACGGTATCCCAAGGCAGACATATACTTTATAAAAGACAGTATTTTTGCTTATGAGCATGATAGATGCTCTTTCAATAGCTTCTCAACTGCAATAGGCCTTCTTGCCAAATTGATGTTGCCGCTACCAAATACGCCATTTCGGCTTTTTTCTACAGTAGGATTTGCTCATAATCAAAGAAAAGATGAGATTTATGAAGAGGCTTTGTTTTCTCCGAGCTTTGGTGCTGGAATAGTTTTTAATATGACTACACATTTAATGGCACAATTAGGTTTCAATTATATTGCTGGATATGGCGAATCAGAGTTAAGTCCCATAAACTCATTCATTCCTTTCCTTTATTCAGGGACGCTTGGTTTTGCCTATAGATTTTGAGTCTTGTTTTTGTAATTTGTGGACGTTATAAAACTTAGGCAGAATTTTATCAAGCCATCCTGGAAGATACCAATTCCATTTTCCCAATAATACCATGAGGGAGGGCTCCAATAAGCTCCTTACCAAAAAGGCGTCTACGAAGATTGCGATGGCAATTCCAAGCCCAAATTCTTTTACCATGAGCACCTCTGCTGCCATAAAACTGCCACAAAGAACAATTACAATGATAGCCGCACTTGTAATTATTCGGCCACTTTGAGCAATACCTTCAACAATACTTTGATTGGTATTTTTAGTTTGTTCATAGCTTTCACGCATACGTGTTAATAAAAAAACCTCATAATCCATTGAAAACCCAAAAAGGGCACAAAAAATAATGATGAGTAAACTTGTGTCTAACATGCCTTGGGGCTCAAAATGGAGCATATTATGCAAATGGCCTTCTTGAAAAACAAATACCAGTACACCATAACTGGCGCATAAACTGATGGTATTTAATATGATGGCTTTTATGGGCATTATTAGAGAATGCAGCAAAATAAGTAAAATTAAAAAGGTTAAAGTTAAAACCCAAATGATGGCATAAGGGAATAATTTGGCTATAGTATCCATTACTTCAACATTGTTAACAGGGATCCCTGTAATTTGCACATTTAAACTTTTATAAGTTTTTATTTGCTTTAATTCGTTAACCAATCGCTTAATTTCAGGGGAATGAATTGAATATTTGCTGACTAAGGTTAAAGTTGTGAAGTTGGTGCCAGTGGTTGTATTTAATAATTGATTGATAGCATCCCCCCTGATTTTTTCCTCTAGATTGTAAAGCTGAACATAGTGATCTATTGTCATCGACTTATCTATAGTGACTAGGCTATTAACTTCTGATAAGCCAGGGAGAGATTTTAAATGGTTGGTCAAATCTAAAAGATCAGATAAAGATTGTTTAGAGAGGATTTTATCTTTTGACCTTGCGATGACTTGGAGGGGAATTAAATTGTATTCATTGAAATTACTTTTATACACATCTAAAAATTGTCTACTCTCAGATTTTTCAGGCAGAATTTGAGCGTCTGAAATACCAAATTTAACATTTAGAAAGGGCATACTTATTAATAATAAAAAAAACAAGCTTGGTACAAAAAATAAGAAGGGACGTTTTACCACTTTTTGAGCTAACCACCGCCAGAAATGGCCCTGCTTGGTATGATTTTTAAATAATTTGATGGGTAAATAATTTACACCACCTTTGACTATACAAAGTACAGCTGGTAATAAAATCAAAGATACCGCTACTGCAAAAAAGACCGCAGCAAGCCCACCCACCCCTATTGAGAATAAAATTGAAATTGGGAATATCAATAGTGCAGAAAGACTGATGAATACTGCCACACCGCTATAAAAAATAGCTCTCCCTGCACTTGCCATGGTTGTTGCAATAACCACATGTATTGGCAAATTCTTGCTCAATTCCTCCTTAAATCTGGACATAAAAAATAAAGAGTAATCTAAACTAAGGCAAAGACCTAACAGTAAGGAAATATTGATAGTAAAAATAGATAAGGTTAAGTAATGGGCTAAAAAATATAAGCTTGTTAAAATAAAAACTGCACAACCACCGCCTAAAATAATAGGGATGGATGCTGCAACCAAGGATCCAAATACTAAAATCATGATGATGATTGATACTGGCGCTGCAATGATATCTGCTTTATATAAATCAGTTACAGTTTGTTTATTGACATCATCAGCAAAAATAGGCTCCCCTCCTAAACGCATGGTCATGTTGGCGGGTTTCTTAATCAAATCCCTTAAATGTTTGATGTCCTCACCTCGCAATTCTTGTTTTGTTTTAAACAAAATAAAAACAACAGCATGGTGTTTGTTTGTGGCAAATTGTTTATTATTCATTGTGGGGTAGATTATTTCATGTGAGATGGGGAAATCCTTAAGATCTGCCAGGGAGTGTTTAATTTGTTTTATAAACAGTGGATCATCAGTGCCCAGTGTATTTGATGAATACACAATCACAATACGCTGATTTCCATACCCTAATTTACTTTCCAAAAACCTATCTGCGCGCGCGCTATTGGACTCTTTATCAAAAAATCCCATGGTTTTAAAAGGCGTCATGAGATTTGGTATGAAGGGCAAGCAACCCAATAAAAGAGCCAACCATATCATTAGAATAAGCTTATGTCGTTTTTGTACCCATTTACCTAAACGATAAAATATAGGTGAACTTTCCATGTTGTATCACTTTGCTATATTAATGATCCTATGAATAATTATAGAACAAAATTATGTATTTATTTATTTTTAAGTGCGTTTTGAAATACAGTTGGGTGATAGGATAATACTTGTCGTCCTAACATAAGGAAAGTTATCCACTCCTTGGCCAAAGGCCTACTGTTTGTTTTTGTCTATTAAAAGATGCCCGTGTTCTTCAAAGGCACTGGTAGTTAATAAAACGTTAACTATAGTTGGTTATAATTATTTAATTTTGTTGATGGGGTAAAATATGAGCGAATCTAAGTCTGAGAGGTTACAAGCTACGAGCAGACCCCCAAATCAAATGGCTACATTATTCAAAATTCAATTGATGTCTACGGTGATAGACCAACCCGGACATCCTGTAGAGGTAAAAAATTCTCAGTTATTTCCAATTTTTGAAAGTAATGAATCCAATTCTGATATGTCACTGGAGGAAACTTCACCCATAGCACCTTTGAGTACTGATATTAAAGCTTCCCAAAAATCAAATACCAAGACAGCCATCCTTACTAAATATCATGCCCACTATAGTAATATGATGAAACTCACTGTTTGGGAAAAATCACCATCTGAGATCATGGCTGTAAAGAAACAAGAGTATCAGTTTGGCGCACATGTTGGTGAATTCTTCTTACATGAGTACGATTCTTTTGTAAGAGAAGTTAATGGGGACATTGATTTACTCAATGAAGAAATAATAAAATTTAATGCTTTAATTGAAGACCGCGAACAGTTGGAACAATTAGGCATGATTTTTAAAGCCCAGCGCTTTATTCTAAAGAGACATTCGGATGAATTGATCCGTTATTGCCCAGGATTTAAGATCAAATTTCAAGAAGGCATATTTAACCAAATTCAAACCCAGGCAGTGCGGCTTGGCATAAGTTCAATGACTTATTTTGAAGACAAGGAGCATTATCCAGTAAATCATTCAGACATTATTGGACTATATAAAGAATTATTGGCTGATATGCACCCCAAAAAAGTTGAAAAACTATTGCAGATTCTAATCAAAGCAAACACATTATTGGCTTATAATAAAAGAAATCCAAACACCTTTAAAGTCTATGATCAATTAAAAGCCTCTGTTGAACAGACAACTCATGATGATTTTCAAAAGTTATACGCACCAGAAGATCCAGGGTATGAGCAGTTTAGGAAGGTGTTACTTATAAGCAACCCCATCGTTTTTTTAGGAGGAGGAAACTCACTGAATTTTTCTGTGAGTTCAAAAGACAATAGTTCAACATTTGTTCTTAAAGTGGAAAATAGACGTGGAAACCCCAGTGACACGGAAGATTTCTTGAGGAAACGCAGCACATTTCGTCATATCTTTGCTCCTATTTTTGCTGAACGACAAGCGACTTCAGTGGTTGAAGGACAACTTATAACCAGAACCTTGATGATCACAGAATTTTATCCAAGTGGTAGTTTATTTGATATAATGGCAGATAATTCTAAATATAGACTGTTCCAAGCCGCAGCAGATGTATTTATACAAATGGGGACAATTTTTGAGTTGTTGAGCCAAGCTAATCACGCCCATCTAGACCCAAAACTTGAAAATTTCCTTGTGAGCGGAGGTTCTTTGTGTTTGGGAGATGCTAAGGGTATATTACCCCTAACAGACCAGGACGTAAATCAAAGGTATTTATGTAATAATTGGTATCGATTATTGACCACTTCTTTTATGGATCCCCCTGAAATACGCAATGATAGCTTTAATGCTGATCAAGCAGCATCTTATATGTTTGGTAAGAATCTATATCATTTTCTTTCACAATGTTCCACTGGTTATTTAACCAATAAACACGATGGTAAACAATTTGACTTTAGTGATCCACTGTTTAAAACACCAAGTGGTAAAATATTTGAGTATCTTATCAAAGAGCTTGTTAAACCAAAGGATAGACTTACAATAAAAGAAGCCCTGATTGTTTTAAAGGACATGAATTTCGAGCTTACACAAGCAAAATATCGCTGCTGGAATTTACTGGATTCATTAAAAGAAGTAGAACCAAAAATTTCAAAAAATTTCGAACTTTATAATGTATCTATTGAAAAAGCCACTATTGAAACCATACAGTCTTTAGAGACTGAATTTGAGCAATTCCAAGATAATCAACAGAAAAATTTAATTGAAGGTCGTGACCTTTGTCGTAACTTCTTAAATACGGTGTACAAAGATCCAGGAGATTTGAATTATATTCTTTACAGGGAGCTCATAGATAAGGCAAACTTTGAAAATTTTGATGATATCATGAGACGGCTTGTAGTGGTAAAAACCAAATTAGAGATAAGCCTTAAAGAGTCCAAAATCAACTGTCATATGTATTTGGCGGACATCGCGGCTACCGCGATTGCACCAGCAGATAAAGAGATGGAGCAATTTATACAATACTTTTCAGATAGGATTGAAAAGGCTACAAATCAGAATGTGGAAAGTATTAAAAAAGATTTACAATTGATTCATAACAATCTGTTTCAATTGTTTAAGCAACTAGAAAAAGTATGTGCCAGGCAAGACAATGTCGATTGGGCAATGGAGTTGTCTTCCAAAATGAGCACGATGCAAGTTGAGGACAGAAACATCTCAGCTACTAACATACTCATGAATCAGCTGAGCAGCTCTTTTTCCTCGAAATCAGTCTCTCGACCCGGTACTGTACCTCCTGCAAACACGGGCACCAAGGCATCTGTAGTGAATGGTTTATTTAAACCTAAGCCTGAGCTTATATCAACTGAAAGGGCACCTACTTTCAGGTATTAAAAGTCATCTCAGGTCATGGTAATACTTAACTGTGATCTTGGGATATCCATTGAGCAATACGTTTGCAATACTCAACCGGGATTACATGTCCCATATCTTCTAAAATTTCTAATCTACTATTTGGAATACAAGCTGCCAAGTGGATTGCATGTTGAGGTGGAAAGACAGGATCAATTTCACCGTGAATAATCAAGCTTTTAAGGTGAAGTTTTTTTAAAGAGCTGCCTCGTGGTTTTGCAGAAATCGTTGCCATTAACTGTCTTTTAAATCCATCTGGTCTGTATGCACGGTTGAAGGCTGCGGTGTGAAGTGCTCGCGTTTGTTCCTCATTAAAAAAAATGGGGTTATACATTTTAAATAAAGCTGTTTTATTTTCTACATAAGATTTCAGATCTTCTTTTTTATAGAAGGAGGATATAGAAAATAGCCGCTTTAGTGCAGGTGCAGCAGATGGTATATGGGGATCTCCACTTGTCGTTCCAACCAATGTGAGGCTTGATACACGGTTACAATATCGAAGAGCTACCTCTTGTGCAATCATACCGCCCATAGATATGCCCATGATATGGGCTTTGTCTTGAGAGATATGATCCATCAGCATCAAAACATCTGCCGCCATATCCTCTAAAGAATAATAGTTCTTTATAGGCCTGTTTCGAATTTTTGCACAAAGTAAGGAGAATAAGCTTGGTGATCCTAATTCATCATAACTTTTTGAAAGACCAGCATCCCTATTATCAAAAAGGACCACATAGAATCCTTGGTTAACCAACTCCTCTATCAACATCTTTGGCCAATGGATAAGTTGGGCGCCAATGCCTGTAATGAGTATAATGCAGTCTTGGTGTGATTCACCAAATGTCTCATAATATAGAGGGAAAGAGGATGTCATGCGTTTATCTCTTATGTAATCTATACAATGTTTACTGTAATTTTTTGAGAAAAACAAGCATTGTTTATTATGAATTTTTAGAAGGGAACATCAAAAGCTAAAGGCCCAAACAGGGCCTTTATGCAACCCAGGCTGTTGCCTGATATGAGGTGCTTAACCTATTGTCGAATACACAGCTAACATACATACGTCAGGTTAAACATCAAACCATTGGTCTCTAGGTGGTTGAGTCTTAAACCAGTATTTAAAGTTTGCCCAGGTGCTCTACCTAATTCGCTATGACCCCAATCAGTGAATTCATAACCTGCGCCCACTTGCCAATGGTCATTAATACATTTTTGCAATCCAACACCCAATGTGTAGGTAAAGGCAGTCTCTGTGTGATTGCTAAAATTAGGATTAGTCTCTGCTTCAAATATCAATGGGGTGTTGGTATAGTCATATGCTCGATTAAAACCTACCCCCAAGCTTGCACTCACCCAGGGCATCAACCAATATCCCTTATCAAGTAAAAGTTTACCTTTCACAGCTACTCTGTTGTTTTGTACCCTATATCTATAACTGTAATTATCAAATTGGGGATCAGCATCGTCCCAAATAATGCCTTGTAATTCAGCACCACTGGTTGACGCCAGTGCAATCCCTAATTGGCCATACCAAACCGAGGATATTTTGTTTTGGTAACCAACAAACACCTCACCGGAAGTTAGGACATCGTTGTTATGGGAAGCTACATAGGTTTTTTCGATATCAGGGGTTAAAAAAAATGTTTGTGTCTCACCAGCATCCGCCCAAACTGGACCTAAACTGAAAGAAACCACCCAATTTCCGTTGTCAGCTGGTGCTGCTTCTCCCATGGTACCTGCATAGGTTTGTGTAGCCATAATACCAGCAATGAATCCAGAAATAATTACACGATGATACATATAATAGTTCCCCTGCATTTTTATAGAATTTAATATCGATTACTGTACGTTATTTTTAGCAAACAAAGCAAGTATGAAACGGAAAAGCTTATATACATTTTTATGGTTTAATGGGATATATTTTTTAGTTATTTACCAAACTATAAGTGGATTTCCATCCTTTAATAAAATAAAGCTTAAAATTTAAGCTTCTTTGCATTAGAATATTACAATTATAAAAAAAAGGGCCATAATTAATTATGTTCGTATTTAGATCTACCTTCAATGGTATAGGTTCTGGAGCAGGTTTGGCCTGGCCCACTTTTGGCATTGTTTTTAACTTAATTGGAGGTGTTATTGGTAGTTTGGTATCCCTTGTATTAGCAATTCCATGTCTTGTGTTGTTTACTGGGGTAGCTTTGGCTATTTTGTATTTTTCCTATAAACGCATGAAGGATGAACAAGTACAGTTTTTTGATAAATATAAAAAAAACCAAACTAAATTAGCAGGCGTTGTGCAAGATTATTTAGATAGTCTTTCTAATTCTAATCCAAAGGATGATTTAGCTAAGGATACTCATATAGCTTATCACCAAGGTACCCATTCGCCTTTGTATCAAATTTTGCAGATCAGTAGGTGCTAAACATTCAGGAATGAAATGGGATAATGAAATTTTGATGGAAGAAGTCACAAAGCTTACTGCACCCAAAGCGCCTGTAGGTGATATGTTGGTTGATGCTTTTTTTGGTTTTGTAGGCACTTATGGTTCCATTGCTGGATGCAGTGCAGGGGTTGGTGGGGTGTTCACAGGCTTAGGCTTATTCACAAGTTTTGCCGCCATCCCAGTGTTGGGGTGGGGTATTTTAGGTGTGGCTTTAATTGCTGGGATACTGATGGGGGTGGACAATGCTTGTTTTACTCGAGATAATCATATCCATCATGAACTAAATCAAGTCATTAGAAAAATGCGCCATCAACTAATAGAAATTAAACAAGACCACCTCATAGATACCACTTTTCGAAAATCATTTGTTGATTTAGGAGCATCTGAAACAACCTCACCAACTTTTCAATCAGAAATTGCTCAAATTGAAAAGTCAATTTTTAGCTTATTACACCGCAAAAGAAACAATTTCAAAAATGAACCCGCTGATTGTTGTGATCTAAATCAATTTAAAAATGCAATCGAATTATTCTAAATTTATATGGCCGGTAGGTTTATGTGTATCAATATAATGACCATTTTCATCTGCAAGCAGCAGATACTCATCTAAACCATCTTTTTTGGATACATTAGAATAAACATGGGTAGCAGCACAATCAAAGCCCAAACCAGCATTTTTTTCTAATAAAAAAGCATTTAAATAAAAAGGTCCACAATAATCAACACCTGTGGATACAGTTTCAAAGGTATAATTACAAACCCCGTTAGCGGTTTTTTTACCAACTTTGGTGGACAAAATCAAATTCCCACACCATGTACTGGTTAGATCCGTTCTATGAATGCCTTCCGTGGTTCCATACTCATGTGCATGGCCAGTGGCAACAAGAACCAGTAAAAAAAATAACGAGTAGGATTTACTAAACAAGACAGCTCCTTGAAAATTCTTTGTTAAGTCCCACAAAAAGTTTGATACACACGCTCTTTTGGACTCGGGGGTGATTGGTAATCTTTGTTTGCTGGATTATCAGTATAAGGAGTTTTTAATACTTGTAATAAAGCATGTAGTGGCTCAAGATTTCCCTTGGATGCAGCTTCAAGCGCTTGGGCTACTTTGTGATTGCGGGGAATGATAGCAGGATTATTAGTCTGCATCAATTGACCTGAAGATTGGTGCGGCTGCTCATTTTGTTTGAGCCTTGATTGCCAACGATCATACCAGCTGGTAAAAGGTTTACAGTTATAAACTGGGTCATTGGGATGTTCAAGAGTACTTAAAGCTCTAAACGTATTGGTATAATCCACAGCCTGCTGCTTCATCCACTGTAATATCTCATTTATCAAGTCCTCATCGCCTCTTTGATCACCAGTCAATCCCAGTTTTTGTCTCATCATGACAAGCCATGCGCTTTGATATAGAGGTTGAAAATCATTGATTGCAGCTGTGGCAAGCTCAATTGCAATGTTTTTATCTTCGTCTAATAAGGGCAATAAAGTTTCTGCAAAACGGGCTAAATTCCATTGGGCCATTTTGGGCTGGTTTATATAACTGTAACGCCCTTGACTGTCAATGGAGCTAAAAACAGTATTGGGGTCATACGTATCCATAAAGGCACAGGGCCCATAATCAATGGTTTCTCCAGATATGGACATATTATCTGTATTCATTACTCCATGGATAAAACCAACTCGCATCCAATGTACAATTAAAGTAATTTGTTTTTTGATTACAAGCAACAGTAATTGCAGATAAGGATTCTTAGAAAGTTTTGCTTCTGGGTAATGTCTTGCAATCACATAATCTGCTAGCATTTTAAGCCCAGAGATATCATTATGTGCAGATAGATACTCAAAACTTCCAACTCGAACATGACTTGAAGCAATGCGTGTAAGAATGGCGCCTGGTAACATGGTTTCTCTGCGAACCAACTCTCCAGTCGTGACAACAGCCAGACTGCGGGTAGTTGGGATATTCAAAGCATCCATGGCTTCACTAAGGATATATTCCCTGAGCATGGGCTCAATAGCGGCTCTTCCATCTCCACGTAAACCATAAGGTGTACGGCCAGATCCTTTTAGTTGAATATCAACCCGTTGGCCATCTGGGGTCACATGTTCACCTAATAAATGAGCTCTACCATCACCCAACATGGTAAAGTAGCCAAATTGATGGCCAGCGTAGGCCTGAGCAAGTGGTAGGGCTCCTTTAGGTAAAACATTTCCAGAAAACAGTTGCGCCAGTTGCTCCTGTGATAGGTTGGTAAGATGTAATCCGAGTTGCTTACTTAATTCTTTATTTAGTATCAGAAGCTGAGGATGAGCGACTACAGTGGGAGCAACTTTGGTATAAAAATGTTCAGGAAGTTTTGCATAGCTATTGTCAAAATTCCAGCCAACTGTTTGATCATTCATAAATAAAATCACATGTGGGATCAGGAAAAAATAACCTGATCCATTTTTGTACTTAGATTAAACTTATAAAGGAAGACGACCCAACAAAGCCAATATGATTATAATAATTAAGATGGTACCAATCAATCCAGAAGGTCCATATCCCCAATTTCTACTATGACCCCATGTAGGTAAAGCCCCAATTAAAACAAGTACCAATACAACAAGTAATACAGTCCCAAGCATGTGTTTCTCCAAGAAATTATGTGCCCTTAAACCATACCATAGTTTAAATCAATATGTCTAATTATGAAAAGGATTATATGTCTTGCAAGTCCATTTCATGGTTCAAAAGCACGATACATTGAGAAGCAAACAATATTTTTTTTCCTAAACTGATGGTTTTCAAACCCTGACGTTTGAGACCTTTTAGGGTTTTTTGAGGCATGACCAAATGATCGGTTAATATGAATACTGGGTTAGGTTCAAAGTCATGGGTTCTAATATCAGCCCCTTTATGTTCAAGCAAATAAATGGTTTTAGTCAAAATTAAATGACTGATTAAACGCTCAAATCCATAGCCATACACCTGAACACCAGGAGCCACCTGTACCATTTTATCTTTTTGTAAACCCTGAGATTGTTTCAGGCTGTGCTCAATTAATTGGAGCACAGCCTCTTCATGGAAACCAGAAATCGATATCCCTTCATTACCTGCTAAGCGAATGGTCCGAGGAAAATCCTCAGAACTGTCCAATACAATATATACTTCAACATCTCTTCTAAAATCGCTGGAGATAAAAAAGGCATTGATGACGGAATGAGCGATAACCTCTATGTGCTCTTTGGATCCTACTTGCTGTCGAACACGTTCCCAACGGGTAGTGCCTTTCCTGGCCTTAATGATGAATGTGCGCATGATGGGTTTAGCTTGTTAATTATTAAATTTTACCAGGGCTTGTTGGCACATACAACCTTTGGTCCATCATCATGGAGAGGATAATCGGCTATATACAGCATACTGACCTATCGTTTTTACATAATGATAATGTGACCACAGTTGCATAAACTCAGGTGATTGCTTCATAAAGGGCAGATAATCAAATGGTCTATGGATATAGGCTTTGGACGGAGATATATCCACAAAAACAAGACTTGGTTGGTAGCGGTTGATGTCTTCAATAATAAAGTTTCGGACCCGTGTTTTTCCATCCATGCAAACTTGGTCACAAATCCCGTTTAGGCCTATTTCTTTATTCAGCATGCCTGATATTACCCATAGGGTTGCAAACCTAGAAGCATGTTTTGTTTGGGAATAATAAATGATGGGAATGCTGTATTGCATTTGTGTTGTAAAAAAGTATATTGGTTTATTTTTAGCATGATTTTTTGCAAAGCTTATCAGCGATGCGTAGCCGCATGTGTCTTGTGTATAACAGGTTATGAAGACTTTGTATCTTTCAATCATAGGTAGCAGGATGCAGAAAAAAAAAGATCCTATTAGAACAATTAATAAAACAGGATACATTTTATGCTGCTGGAGCTTAAAAAGCAGTTGATGAGCCAACACCGCCATCCATAAAACGGTGACAGTAATCACAGGCAGAAGATGATAATACCAGCCTTTGCCTTGTAAAAAATAAGACAGGGTAAAAGCTACTCCCAGCATGCAGAATAATTGAATAAAGACGGGCCAGGGTCTTGGTAAACAGGCACTCACCCCTAAAGATACCATACATGCAATTACTGGCGGATTGCTAATAAGGAATAGAATGCTGGCTCTGTTAAAAGCATAATATTCCATAATCAGAGGCAATACCTTTTGATAAAAATCAGGCATATAGGTGACTATGGTTATCATATAAACAATTTGCACCAATACTACAATACAAGGTTCTAAACACAAACTGTGTAACCAAGACTTTTGCCTCATGGAAAATAACAATTCTGCAGATATTAAAGCCAATAAGAAATGTGGCTTTAATGCAAAGCCCAACCCTGCAAAAAGACTAATGATTGTTCTTAATCCCAAATTATATATTTGAGGACCAAATCTTAATAAGAAATATGGAAAAACCAAGGCAATCATGATGTGCTCGCGTTCTCCAAAAGTATTCACCGGAATAAGAAGTAAGCAAAAAGCTAAGGCAGGCACCAATAGGGCTCGCCATGTCTGCTTTGTATCCAAAAGATAATAGCTCATACCTATCGAATAACCCGCCATTAGATAGATATATAATTTATAAATAAAAGCAGCTTGTAGTCCGGTTATCTGAGAGAAATAAACAATACCCATGCTAAAATAATAAATAAGAGGTGGGTTATTTTCAAAAAGGTCATGAAAGTAATCACCGCCTTCTAATAACCGCCTACCCCCTTCCAAGGTGAATAATAAGTCCCAATCAAGATACATTTTTGTCTGCAAGAAAGCAGATAAAAAAAACATCAAGAGCACACTGAGACCTATCATTCTTGATTTCATATATACCTTGAGATTTAATGAAGGGCTGATTATAAGAACTAAGGCAGGTCATTGCCAGCGCTTTTAAATTCAGTTTATTGACAGACCCTCATAGAGATGCAACACTAACTTTTTATCTTAAATATCAATAACTATTAATTCTTTGTGACTCAACTATATGTATTTACTTTTTTTTATAGGGTGTTTATTTATGTCCACTTTAGATGCAGAAATACTCAATACATCAACACCCAGTGTCTATGACTATTCTTTTCAATCCTTGTTAGGTCATCATCAATTGCCACTAAGTGCATATAGGGGTAAAGTTTTATTCATAGTAAATGTCGCCTCCAAATGTGGTTTTACCCCCCAATATAAAGGTCTTGAAGATCTTTATACTAATTACAAAGATAAAGGTTTGGTTATTATAGGGGTGCCGTCCAATGATTTTGGTAGTCAAGAGCCAGGCAAAGAAGAAGACATTGCTCAATTTTGTAAAGTCAACTATGGTGTGACCTTTCCAATAACGGCAAAAGAGGTGGTGTCTGGAAAAAATGCGCACCCTTTTTATCTCTATGCCAAACAAAATTTAGGCTTTGGTAGTGGACCAAAATGGAATTTTCATAAATATTTGGTTGATAAAAATGGACAGTTTATTGATTATTTTTACTCAACAACTGCACCGGATGCCCCAAAGGTCATAAAAGCCATTGAAAACGCCCTAGCGAAGTAACCTTGGATTGCCCAGGAGTTCAATGAATGTATGATATAAAATATGTAAGCTTTAGTGGTAGGCAATGATATGACCGAGTTAGATATTTTAAATTTATTTTATGATGAGATGAAAGCCATGGGGGCAACCCGTGAACAGGTTTTTATAAGCATAGATGCCGATGCGGTTGCAATTCTGACCTACAAACAAAAAAGCCCTATTGATTTAGTGAAAGCGCATCAATTAACCGACATCTGTATAGCAAATGAATGGCTTGAGCGCACCACAGCCGACCCTTACTATAATTATTTATCCCTAACTGAAGCAGGACTTCAAATGGTTTTAGCCAATAAATATCTATAGATATTTTAGAATCCTGCATTTATCTTTTTGCTTGAAAATACATCTATGATCTGCGCTCTGTTTAGATGTGTAGGTTAACTTTGGCACAGAGGTAAACAGTTTGTATTTTCTAAAACTTTACAAAAAT
Organism: Legionella sp.; assembly: GCA_013697625.1. Classification (GTDB taxonomy): domain Bacteria; phylum Pseudomonadota; class Gammaproteobacteria; order Legionellales; family Legionellaceae; genus Legionella. Next base: position 118,340 of record JACCWN010000028.1, on the reverse strand, counting down.
ATTTTAAAAAAAAGATCCCATTATTTGCATTATTTCGTACCATAAAAACAAGATGGAGTGAAGATGATAAAGCGAAGTGCGTCTTAAGCAACTTTTGATATTTTTAATTTGATCAAAGTATGATTTTGCCCTGAGATTTATATAGAAGGATTGACTAGTAGCTAAGGCTTCATAGTCAATACTTTTTAGTATTTTATGCGAATGGGCGAGTACATCGAACATAATGATTGTCTAATTTTTTACCTGAACCTAAAAAACCCGTGATAAGATTTTGCACATCTGCAAGGTTAGCGTCAATTTCGGTGGAACTCCAGTAATCCGTATTTGTATAACCCTGGCCAACACTATTGGCAAAGATACACTTGAGCTGGTCTATAGCCGGTAAAAACCAGTCTGTATAGCAGAGATGACCCGGAGTACAAGGAGAAAGGCCTAATGAATCCGCTTCATAGTCAGCACACAGTTGTGCAGCGTATGGAATTCCCCCATTATTACCCAATGCAGCAATGATAAGGGTTGTATTGAGATTTCCGTCCGAAGTACTGATTGCTCCAGTAACTATACCACTTCCTCCCCATATAATACCTGAACTAGCATCCATATTTGCAACAATAAAAGACAGTGGACCTCCGCCAAGGCAAGCTATCTGTCCTCCACCGTTGGATTCTCCTACAACCGAAGCTCTATATTCATAGCCATTGACTAGTGTTGCACTACCAGCAGGTGCATTCACGGTAAGGTCGACAAAGCCTAAAGGATGAGGGGGTGTCACTGCAAATAGTGTAGTAGAGTTTACTATAGTCACATTGGGGGATTGAACCCCACCGAAAGTAACAGTGGGCGTACCAGAAAATCCTGTGCCAGTTAATCGTACACTAGTCCCACCTACAATGGTTCCTTGAGAGGGTTTGACCTCTGTAAGGGTGATTTCATCTATAGATATTATTGATATGGTTGCAGTTACAGCGTTTGTATTGGTGCCTTGTATTGTAAAACTTGTTTCTGCCACTGTTGTATTGCCAGCTGTATATGTAAGTGTACAGCTGGCCTCAGGTAAATAGTACGGCACAAGTATTCCCAGTTTCAGTGACATTGCCCTCTAAGGCTGTGCCTTTAAAATTGGACCTTACATTGGTGGCGGTGACTAGGGTTGATGTATTGATTATCGTTAGCTTGCCTGTACCATTTCGAGCTATAACTAAAGGAGATCCTATAACCCTTATAAGTGCTTCGGTTACAGAGGGTCCCGGAGTAAGGTGTAAAATGTGTGCTGGACCGGGCTGAAACATTGCAGTAAACTAATACTGCCGTCAGGGTTTGTTTGACATAATACAGGGCCTCCATGAATACCAGACCTTGGCAATGCACTACCTGAGACCGACAAGTTCAAAATACAGCTGCTGCCAACCTGATCTTTGGGTGCAAGGTTGCAAGGAGCAGTTTGAGTCAGACCTGGTGTTGGCTTAATCATGAGCCTCTTGGGTTTTGAAGAATTATTTACAACACGATATGAAATAGTAACCACAACATTTGATGGGACGGTTTGAATGGGATTGCTATTTCCCTCAGGAGTCATTGTCCATACAGGAATTCCAGCCTGGGTTGCTGTACAAAGTAGAAATGAGAAAGTAACAATTATAAATCGTATGAAATGCAGTCAAGATAACATAAATTTAATCCCTTAAAATATGAAAATTTGTATTAAAATCATCATACTTTAATGAAATTTAAAAATCAAAAAGGATCACACATTTACCATATAATATCAGGAGCTTTCTACAAAAAATGAATAACTTGATTGTAAGCTGTTGACAGGCCTTCTAGTCGTTGGTGCGAAATCCCTGGATTTCGCGGACAAGCCGCGGAAGTCTGGACTGGGGAAAAATCAATTACGGCCAGCGACTAATTAAAAAGGGCCTAGCTAGTATTTTGTATAAAATAATAAGATTAACCTTGACGTATGTCTATTCACCAACTAGAATTACGTCCTAATTGTTTCCAATAATCAGAGGATATGTTTAATGCCTACAGTTCGTGTAAAAGAAGGCGAAAACCCAGAATATGCATTACGTCGTTTCAAACGTTCTTGTGAAAAAGCCGGTATTTTAACCGAATTACGTCGTCGTGAGTTTTATGAAAAACCAACTGCTGAACGTAAACGTAAACAAGCTGCTGCGATAAAACGTCATTTGAAAAAGATTTCTAGAGATGTGACACAACGTCAAGTCAAACGTCGTCGTAAGTAATAGCTGGCTCGTAATTGGTTTTTACCCAGTTCCGACGTCCCGGGTTGTCCGCGGGATCTATTGATTTCGCTCTGGTATTAAACCTCTGGATCCAGCGGACAATCCCCGGGACGTCGAACCTAAGAGATAGGTCGAACTAAGAGATAGAATGAGGGTTCCCGCCAGCGACTGAAACATTTTAATTAAGAGCCAAGCCGCTATATACCAAGGTAAGTTTGATTTGCTTATGGGTTAGTAAATGCTACCTATTAATGCATTAAGTTAAGGTTTCGCGCATCTGTAATTTATTTCTTCTTTACTCGACCCAAACACCTACCAAGTGATTTTGTTTGTACTGCTGTTGATCGTATCTAACAATACCACTCGATATCTCAATCATTTCAAAGGGAAAAAAATGACTATCAAAGAGCGTATCAATGAAGACATAAAAAATGCAATGCGTGCTAAAGATAAAAATCTACTCACCACTTTGCGTTTAATTACTGCAGCTATAAAACAAATAGAAGTAGATGAACGCATAGAAGTGGATGAATCACGTTTACTTATTATCTTAGATAAAATGACCAAGCAGCGCAAAGAGTCCATTCTTCAATACGAAAAAGCAAATAGAGCAGACTTGGTCAGCCAAGAAAAATATGAACTTAACCTGATTGCTCAGTACTTGCCAGAGCCCTTGTCTCAAGCTGAAATTGAAACCTGTATCAAGGATGCAATTGTAGACACAGGGGCAACAAAAATGGCTGATATGGGTAAAGTGATGGGACATATCAAGTCAACCCTACAGGGTAGGGCTGATATGACACAGGTAAGTGCATTAATCAAATCTAAATTAAGTTGAGGATGAGGCTGTGTCTGGCTTAATTCCACAGCCATTCATTGATGATTTGTTGCATCGAGTTGATCTGGTCGAATTCATTGATAGTTATGTGCCTCTAAAAAAGAGAGGTGCAAGCTATCTTGCCTGTTGTCCCTTCCACAATGAAAAAACCCCTTCTTTTAATGTCATCGCAAAAAAGCAATTTTATCATTGTTTTGGTTGTGGGGCTTCTGGAAATGCCATAAGTTTTGCCATGAATTACCTCAATCAAGGTTTCACAGAAGCTATAGATATGCTTGCTACTCGTCTGGGATTAACGGTTCCTCGAGAAGGGAATCTTGAAAACACTAAAATTTCTCATGATCTTTATAAATTATTGCAAAGCATAAGCAGTTATTATCAAAATTTGTTAAAAACCCAAGGTGGTTTAGCACAAGAGTATCTACAGCAACGGGGCGTTAACGAAAAGACCGCAACACTGTATCAATTAGGATTTGCGCCTGCACAATGGCATCACTTAGAAAAAGCCTTTGCCAAGCACCAAAAAGATCTCATTGCCACCGGCATGTTAATACAAACGGATGATGGCAAGGTATATGACCGTTATCGACATCGGTTGATGTTCCCAATTCACGACCGTCATGGGCGTATCATTGGATTTGGGGGGCGGGTATTAGACCCTGAACACAAGCCAAAATATCTTAATTCACCGGAAACTGTAATTTTTCAGAAAAATCGTGAATTGTATGGTTTACATCAGATACTAACCCATCAAAAAACCATATCTTCTATTCTTTTGGTAGAGGGTTATATGGATGTTATTGCTCTAGCCCAATACGGTATTACCAATGCTGTGGCCACTCTGGGAACTGCTACAAGCACTTACCATATTCAACTTTTGGCAAAACATACACAACATTTGATTTTTTGTTTTGATGGTGATGCTGCCGGTAGGCAAGCCGCGTGGAAAGCTTTGGAGTCTAGCTTTTCTCATTTGAATGCTGGTTTGGATGCAGGCTTTGTTTTTTTACCTGAAGGGCAAGATCCCGACAGTTTGATCCGATTGGAAGGAACCGAAGTATTTTTAGCAAGGGTTTCCAAAGCCACGCCTTTGCATCGTTTTTTCTTTGATACCTTAATAAAGGACATTAATTTACAAAATTTAGCCGGTAAAACACAGCTTATTAATGTAGTCAAACCATATTTACAAAAAATGTCAGAAGGTTCATACCGACTTTTGTTGATTAATGAGCTGGCAAGACTTACAGGTATCCAACAAGACAGCTTGCTCCCATTAATTTCTGATACCAAGCCTACCCTCATAAAAGAAAGAAAAATCATCACTCGTACTCCTTTACGGGTTGCAACTGCTTTATTGTTACAAAATCCAGAAATTTATAGCTTAAGCTTGCCTTCAATTGAACTTCATTTATTAGATGCAGAAGAACATTATTTATTGGTACAATTACTGCAAACATTAGCCATTTTCCCTCAATCCAGTACTGCCACCTTATTGGAAGTCTGGCGACATGATGCTAACTTTGAGTATGTGAATCAGTTGGCAGCTTGGGATCATCTTGTTCCTGAAAAAGAATTGGTAAAAGAATTCATAGATATTATGTTATTTTTACAAAAGCAAAGCCATGAGCAATGTATTCGTAAATTATTAGATAAATCACGTCGACAGGGCTTGACAGAAGCAGAGCGACTCACCTTACAAGATCTCTTAGAGGACAGGCACAAAAAGAAATCGGTTGAAAAGATTGAAAAATAAAAATACGAACTACTGGTATGTTAACGTGACCCAGTTTATAATTGAGGTTTTTTGAAAATCCTATTGTTCTAGAAGAAGTGTATATGACCAGTGACCAAGAACAGCAAAGCTCGCAGATTACCAAAGTCATTAGTTTGGGCAAAGAGCAGGGATACCTGACCTACAGTCAAATTAATGATTTACTCCCTCATATTGTTGATACAGAGCATTTCGATGTCATCATCGGCATGTTAGAGGGAATGAATATCCGCGTCTTCGAACAACCACCAAGCGAGGACGAGCAAGCCCTCTTATTAAACACAGAAGAAGTGCCTGATATTGAAGAAGCTGCTATGGTACTTGCTTCTGTTGATAAAGAAACCGGTCGTACAACTGATCCAGTTCGCATGTATATGCGTGAAATGGGTACAGTGGAGTTATTGACACGGGAAGGTGAGATTCGTATTGCAAAACGGATTGAAGAAGGCATTTATCAAGTTCTAAAATCATTGGCTAATTACCCAGAAACCATCAAGTTGGTTTTAGATGATTATGACCGTTATCTCATCCAAGAAATCCGACTGAATGAAATCATCAGCGGATTTGCAGATACTGATGAGGAAATTGCCCCTGCAGCTAGCATTGGCTCTATGCTCGAAGAAGAGCAAGATGAGACTATCATTGCTGGGGTACCTGTGATCGTTGATGAAGAGGACGATGAGGGTGGTGAGGGTGTTATAGCTGAGGTTGAAGATGGCCCAAATCCTGAAATCGCTAAAGAATATTTTGACGAGTTACGAGAGAACTTCAATAAGGCTATGTTGGCTCTAAAAGAACATGGTCGAACAGACTCAAAAACAGTGGCTCTGCTTGAAATTATGTCAGCCTCTTTTTTAAAATTAAAATTAACCTCTAGACAAGTGGATAGATTAACACGCCATTTTAGACAATTGCGTAATCAAATTCGAGAGTTCGAACGTGGTATCATGCGACTTTGTATAGAAAAAGCACGTATTCCGCGTAAATTATTTATAGATACCTTCCCTGGTCAAGAAACTGATGTTAAGTGGTTAGACACACTCATTGGGAAACAAGCCAAAAAACTAGATTTGCCACGTATTGAAGAGTACAGAGAAGAAATTATCCGTATTCAAACCAAACTAACCTCATTCGAAGTTGAATATGGTTTGATTATAAGTGAAATTAAAGACATCAACCGTCAAATGTCCATTGGTGAAGCCAAAGCCAGGCGTGCTAAAAAAGAGATGGTTGAGGCCAATTTACGTTTGGTTATTTCAATTGCTAAAAAATATACAAACCGAGGGCTTCAATTTCTTGATTTGATCCAGGAAGGTAACATAGGTCTTATGAAAGCCGTGGACAAATTTGAGTATAGGCGTGGTTATAAGTTTTCAACCTATGCAACCTGGTGGATAAGACAAGCAATCACGCGATCCATTGCTGATCAAGCGCGTACCATCCGTATTCCTGTACATATGATTGAAACAATCAATAAACTAAATCGTATATCAAGGCAGATTCTTCAAGAGACTGGTCGTGAAGCCACCCCTGAAGAATTAGCGGAAAAAATGGAGTTGAGCGAAGATAAAATACGCAAGGTTCTTAAGATTGCCAAAGAACCAATCTCCATGGAAACCCCTGTGGGTGACGATGAAGATTCACACCTTGGGGAATTCATAGAAGACACAAACATCGAATCTCCAATCGATATGGCGACTTCTGAGGGCTTAAGAGAGGCTACTTTAGAAATTTTGGAGACATTGACACCCAGAGAGGCAAAAGTTTTACGCATGCGTTTTGGTATAGAAATGAACACAGATCATACTTTGGAAGAAGTGGGCAAGCAGTTTGATGTTACCCGCGAGCGTATCCGTCAAATAGAGGCAAAGGCCTTACGTAAACTAAGACATCCATCCCGTTCTGAGAAATTAAGAAGTTTCTTAGATGGCGATGATGATTAAGTTTCAGTATTTGTGTATATTGGGCAGTTTTGCTGCCCAAATTATTGTCTTCATACAATTTATTAGTTAAGCCAAGGGTTTTTCTTCAATCATTGAATAGAATTCTTCCTAATGCCACCGTAGCCTGTATTAGCGTAGCGTAATACAGGTGTATATACGGAAGAAGCCCTGTATTACGACTTCGTCTAATACAGGCTACCATGGAGGCTCTTATACACATGCAGGAAACTGAAAAGTCTTAAAAAAGATTAAAGAGATACTTTCTATTTAAGATAGGTTTTAAATTTCATGATTTCAATCTTTCAGCCAGGGATTAGACTCTATTATACAGCCACCGTAGCCTGTATTAGCGTAGCGTAATACAGGTGTATATACGGCAAGAAGCCCTGTATTACGACTTCGTCTAATACAGGCTACCATGGAGGCTCTTATACACATGCAGGAAACTGAAAGTCTTAAAAAAGATTAAAGAGATACTTTCTATTTAAGATAGGTTCTAAACTTTCATGATTTCAATCTTTCAGCCAGGGATTAGACTCTATTATACAGCCACCGTAGCCTGTATTAGCGTAGCGTAATACAGGTGTATATACGGAAGAAGCCCTGTATTACGACTGCGTCTAATACAGGCTACCATGGAGGCTCTTATACACATGCAGGAAACTGAAAGTCTTAAAAAATGAAAAGAGATACTTTTCTATTTAAGATAGGTTTTAACTTTCATGATTTCAATCTTTCAGCCTGGGATTAGATCTATTCTACAGATTTAGAGTTGATATTTTAATAATACTGTTTTTGTAGTATTCTCAAAAAATTTGTATATTTGTTGATAGGAATTCTTCATGTTTAAACCTAGTCCCCCGCCACAAGTGGTTGCACAAATAGATAAAAATCAACTTATAGAATTTGAAAAAAAATTGCTGTGCTTTGTTGGAAGACGAATATCTTATAAATGGAACCCCCAATTACTAAGATTTTTAGGCCTTGGCTTTTTTGATATGACTCCCCAAGAGAGGTACAATATATTAAGGGGATTAGACCATCATTTTTTAAACTTTCTACAAAATAATACTGATTTTGCATACCATTTGTTAATAAACTCAGTAAATAATTTGCCTGAGCTTCTTGTAAAATTAAGGGCAACTCATTTGGGGCAGGATTTTATAATCCCCATAGAGCTAGAACACTATCATGAAACCTTAACAAAATTTCTTGGAGTGACTGTATCAAATCACTTTAGTAGTGGCCTGTACCATCACCTCAGTCCTAATTTTTTCAACAAAACCACAGCTGAACGATACGAAGAATTAAATCTTTTAAGGTTAAATCCTGATTTTATGAGTTATTTTGAACCAAATGAAGCATGTTATCAATTTTTAATTAAATCAGTTGATAACTCCCCTGAACATATTGAAAAATTGAAATCAAACCGGCTGGGACAATTTTATTTAATACCTAGAGAATTACAACTGTTCAATGAACAATTGATAATCTTAGTAGGCTCGCAGGTTTCAAAAAATTTCTCCGATATGTTGTATAAGTACATTACCCTTGATTTTTTTAAAAAAACGCCAAAAGATAGATTTACATACTTGTGTGCTATTAGAAAAACCCCAGGGTTCTTTAATGATCTTTTACAAGATAAAATGCAAGCTTATAACTTCTTGAGAAAATCTTTGGATGATTCTCCAGAGTTACTAGCTCAATTAGAAACAAATCGATTAGGACAATTTTGTCTGATTCCACCCGTTTTAGCTAAATTCAATCAACAGATGGCAAGTTTCATAGGTGACAATGTATCAAGGGCGTTTACGGATGAAATGTTTAAATATCTTTCTCCTACATTTTTTGTTAAAACACCAGAAGATAGATATTCTGAATTATTTACATTAAGACTAAATCCTGCTTTTTTCTATTGCCTTAGGCTAAATACTGCTGTGGCTCAAATTTTTTTACAAAAATGTGTAAATAATTGCTTACAATTAATCCAAGCATTAAAAACAAATCGCTTAGGCCAACATTTTTTAATTCAAGAGCGCCATGTTAGAAAACGAAAATTAGACTTTTCCTCTAAAGATAACACTGAAACCAATACATACATAAACCATATTAAAGAAAATAGAGCAGGCAGCCTTTTTCCTTATCAGCCCCAAGAAACAGTGGAGCATGGTGCAATCGATTTACCCGGTTTTGGCAATGAAATACCCTTATAAAATTTTATGCATTGTTCAAGTGAACACAACTAATGATGTCGATACATGCAAAAGAAACAAACAATTGCTCTTTAGAGTGCTCTGAAAATGCAACAGATTTGCAATAGAAAGTTTTTAAGCTTTGGACCAGATAATTTGTCAACGGCTATTTAAATGTCATAAAAAAGTGGAAATATCACATCTTAATCCCCTTTTTCTACCTATATTTATTTATTTGCCAAAATGAGACCCTTTTTGTAATTTATAGATGCTTGGGATGATTCATTAAGCTTATCGTGCATTTTAGCCAATTCATAATAAGTTATTGGGGAGGGATTAAATTGGGTGGATTGTTCAAAATAATATTTGGCTTTACCCCACAAGTTTAAATTTTTACATATGCGACCCAAACATAGGTGTAAAGGAGCAGACTGAGGATTTTTTTTGAGTAGGGATTCTGCGAAATGGAGTTGATTTTCTTTTGCTGGTAGCAGTCCATATAGTTCAATAAGCTGGTCGTTTACATTTTTTCGTAAAGTACGCCGCAATAAGCCTTCGGCAATAGTAAAGCTCTGATTCCGGATCAAAAAATGTACGTATTCAGCAAGTAATTGTGGATGATTGGCCAATGCATTTGGCAAAGCATTGAAAAAAGAAATGACTTCTGTGCTTTGATCTTTTTTGGCAAGGAGAGTTAGCGCTTGTAAATATATTTTCAGCTGAAATTGCTCAAATTCTTTAGGTCCTATAACCTGGTTTTTTTTAATGCTGGGTAGGAGCAAAATTAATTGCTCCCAGTCTCTCATTTCTTCATAAAGCTTCATGAGTAACTTTAAAACATAGGGATGCTGTGGCGCTAAGCTTTGTAGATTTTTTAAGGTACTTAAGGCTTGTTCCCATTGCTGATCGGCTAATTGTAATTTGGCTTGCGTTAATTCCACAGCCACCTTAGCCTCTGGCATGCATTGTTGTGCTTGTTGTAAATACTTATCACGCAAACCATTGTTTCCCATTTTTTGAGCGGCGCGCGCAGCCGTTATATAATTGATAAATGGTGCGTCTGCATGAGGTAAAGCTTTTATTAGATAATTTTTTGCTTTTGACCAATGACCTTCACCATATTCAATAAAGCCTTTTCTGGTCATATCTTGAGCTTTTTTGCTCTGATATTTATTATACCAAGAACGTATAGCCTCTGGAATTAGGATCAGTTGATGGAAAAATTGAAGAAAAAAATATAACAACATAAAGGTAATGATTAAGCCAAACACAGCAACTGACAGGGTGGTTTCAATTGTCCAGTGATTGATGGCTATCATAAGATAACCAGAATCATGGTGAAGTTGTATGCCAAGAGCAACAGCGGCCAATAAAACAATAAATGCCAGAAGAATTTTCATCATGATGAAGATGCTCCTTGATTCCCAGCAGGCTCAGTGTTTGTTTTTTTATCATCAATCAGTTGATTTAATAAAGGCAGACCAGACCCAATGGACAGTTTTGGTGAAGCCAACTGCCTTTGTTGTAGTGTTTTTAATTGAGATATCAATGCACTGGTTTTAGCATCTTGTGAATCACTGGTTTTTTCAAGGTGTGATATCGCTTGTTTAAGCGCCAACTGAAACACCCCATCATTTAAATTGATTACTGCCCATTGTGCTTCTTGTAGATTGAGGGCAATGGTTTCTTTGATTATTTTTTTAAAAAAAGGCGACATAAATGATTTAATTTCTTCATCATCTCGTCTAATGATGACCAACTTATCCAAAGAGCTGAAGCTTTCTTTCAGTCGGGCACGCCACTGAGAGGAGGGGTTGCTGGTTGGTTGGATATAAGACTTATGTTTATTCACCAAATATTGCATATTGAGTGTTGATAAAGCCGATTGCACTGCATCCAATTGACTCAATAACCCAGTCATATCAACCTTTGGTATGGCCTTAAGGTCGGTCATTTCTTTGGCCAGTATTTGTCTGAGCTCATAAATTTTGACTTGGTTAATTTGGCTCAACAATCCATCGGCTGCTTCAAGCAGTGCTAGGGTAGTATTATAATCTTTGCCCCAATGAGCATTGATTTGAGCCAATTCGAGATAAAATCGTACTTTCAGTAATTGCCAATCTTGCATATTAGGAGCAGTGGATTTCGAAGATTGTGTTTTTAAATGCTCAAGGCTGCTTTGTAAGGTGGCTTGATTGTCTTCAATGGTTGATTTAATAAGAGATTGTTCTTGTTTTAGCTGTTCTAGTTGGCCAATGAATTGATTGTTTGAATGCAGTAATTGTTGTTGCTCATTGCGCATCTTTTGGAAATAATGAAGGGCAAAAAACACGCTGAATAGTATTGAAATTAAAATAAGTCCAATGATAACCCATTTATACGTGGCTTTGGTAGGACCCTTTGGCTTGTTAGGTTTTGTTTTTTCTTGTATATCATCTTGTTTATTTTGTGTCATTTAAATGAATCCTCAATAAGGTATGCATCATCCGATTGGGAGGGCTTATAATAAGGTTTTTAAAGCCTGCATGAGATGCAGCTTGCGCCAATCGCGCGCTTAGTACCAAGCATGTTTTTGATTGTAACCACAGTTTGCCCTTAGATCCAAACAGTTTTAAAAGATTGTCCAAGGACTCTACACTGGTAATGAGTATAATATCCACCAAATCATTTAGCCAGATTGAATGTATCCATTGCGGATCAAATGTAGGTAAGGCTCTTTGATATACCAAGAGTTTTATTGGATTTGCACCTAACCGTACCAATGCATCCTCAATGATTGATCTGCCACCAACACCTTTAACCAGTAAAATGGTCTGGTTTTCTACTTGCTGTAAAGAGGGTAGCTTCAAAAGATGTTCACTATCAGAAATATTTGGCGTTTCATGGACTTTTATTTGGTATGTTTCTAAAGCACAAGCGGTGGACTGACCCATGGCGATGACCTGGATCTTACTAGGCCATGTTCGATTTGTTTTGTTTAAGCCCTGTAGACAATAGTGCACGGCATTGGGGCTGATAAATATTGCTTTTTGAATTGTATCCCATTTAGGCAAGCATTCTAACTGATTAGAAGTAGGTAGTATTTCTAAAGTGGGGCATTCGATAGAAATTCCTCCGGCTTGGATAATACTCTGACTTAAGACCGCTGCTTGTTGTTTAGGCCTGGTGTTAAGAATCCGTAATCCATTCAATGAACTCATGGCAATAGCGTCTGCAGTAATTCTGCAGCTCCCTTTTCAATTAAGGATTTGGTACAGTGATGCGCTAGTTCATCTGCTTGATTTATGGTCCCACTTTGACAGTGCTCAATGAAACGTGTGCCATCTATTGTACCAATTTTTGCTGTTAATAGCAGACTCTGGTCGCCAACTGGCTTACAAAAAACAGCCAAAGGTATGTGGCAATTGCCTCCTAACTGTGCATTTACAAGACGTTCAGTCCTTACGCAAACAGAAGAAAGGGGATCATCTAAAAATGAAATCATCTCTTGAATTTCAAGGTCATCGACACGGCACTCAATACACAAGGCACCTTGTCCGCATGAGGGCAACATAACAGATTCGGATAAAATCTCTGTGATTTGTGAGGTGAAACCCATCCTCATAAGTCCTGCTGTGGCTAAAATAATGGCATCAAATTGTTCTGTTTTGAGTTTTGTTAATCGAGTATTGATATTTCCCCTCAGAGGAAGAATATGTAAATCAGGCCTATAGGCTAGCAATTGAGATTGACGTCTGAGGCTCGCCGTTCCAACAATTGCCTTTAAAGGCAGGGCATCAAGATTAGGATAATTGATGCTGATGAAGGCATCAAAAGGATCGTCTCGTTTACAGATGACAGCTAAAAAAAGGCCAGGTGGGCAATCTGCAGGCATGTCTTTGGTTGAATGCACAGCAATACAGGCCCGTTTGTCTAACAAGGCTTCTTCTAATTCTTTTACAAAAAGCCCCTTGCCACCGACAGTTAGTAATTTATCTTTTAAAAACTTGTCCCCTGAACTTATCATGGGAACCAATTCAAAATGTCTGTTAGGCCATTGCTTTATAAGTAATTCCCGGACATGATTGGCTTGTTTTAAGGCCAATGGACTTTGACGTGTGGCAATACGTATGGTTCGGTTGCTCATAATGATTTCGGTGTGTTTTGATAAGCTTGCATCATACCATTGATTCGATTAAAACTTTAAGAAAAGGTGTGTACATTGCCCAAAGAAGGAGTGGCAAATGTGGTCATATAAAAAAATCCTAAGATATTTGGATGATTCTATGCAAAAAAATTTGTCTTATTCTGCTCATCAATTGGTTGCAGGGGGTGCTTTTGCATTTTTTTGTTTTCCGATGTTTTATATGATTTGGACTTATCAATTTCCTCAAATTTACGACAATTTAGGCTTGAGATTGATGGGAAGTTTTCTTGGCTTGGGCTTGATGTTAACACCTTATTGGCCTGAACGATGTAAACACTATCTATCTTGGTATTGGTTTTTTACCTTATTGTTTATTTTGCCCTTTTTTTTCACTTTTTTGTTTTTGATGAATAAAGCCAGCATGGTGTCAGCCATGTCCTTATTATGTAGCGTTTTTTTATTGGTACAGTTGGTTGATTTGATAAGTCTAACCATTTTCTTACTATTGGGCTGCGGATTGGCGCTGGGTGCTTATTATATAGTTTCTCCAAGTGTATATTTTTCTCAAGAGCACTTGGGCATGTCTTTGGTCATGTTATTTACAATTTTCGCCGGATCTACTTTGAATTATAAAACAACCCTGCTACAGCAACAAAAACTTGCAGGAATTGCATCTGCAGCAGGGATGATTGCCCATGAATTAAGAACCCCATTGCTGGGGATTAAAAGTGGCGCCCAGGCGCTTATACAATATTTACCAGGCTTAATTCAAGGATATCAGCTAGCAAAAGATCATGATTTGATTCCAACCCCACTCAGGGACAGACGTCTGTTACAGCTTCATGGCATCAGCGACCGTATTGTCAATGAAATTGATTATGCAAATGCAATCATTGAGATGTCTTTGGTAAAAGCTGGACGGGAAAATTTTTTAAGAAATTGTCCTTTTGAAATATGTTCTATTTTGGATTGTACGAATGAAGGTATGGCTAGATATCCTTTTCAATCAGCTAATGATAGACGATTCATAACCCATGTAAATGATTTCCAATTTAAGGGTTCTAATTTATTAATGCAGCATGTTTTGTTTAATTTAATCAAAAATGCCTTGTATGTGATTGCCACAGTGCAACGGGGTGAAATATATATTTGGACTGAATTTGGTGAAAAATTCAATTATCTTTATTTTAAAGACACCGCTGTTGGATTGACAAAACAGCAAACCGCGCAATTATTTAATCATTTTTATACCACGACCTTTATGGGCACAGGCATAGGATTACCCTTTTGTAAAATGGTTATGAACGGGTTTGGGGGCGATATTGCCTGTGAAGCCCGCGAGGGTGAATTTACACAATTTAAACTCAGTTTTCCTGTAATTACTTTATAACTGAGTGCTTTACACTGCAATATATCTTTAAGCCTTGATTCATTGGCTTCGGAAGATATTCCTATGCGGAAAATTATTCAAGATGCTAAACGAAGAAGGAATAAATTAAGTACCATCTCACCAGCACTAAAATCATGTCCTGATTAAAATGGCGCTACTTGAAGTAGAGCATCGTAAAATAATCCCATAAAAAAGTTAAATTCACCATCCACTCTCAGGATTTTGACTAATGATATTAATTGTATCCGACCTTGTGCCACTGTAAACGAACAAGTTATTAACTATTAAAATTTAAGTCATTGTCTGCTGCCAATGCAAATTTCTGTATATGAGTATATGCTATAATATAATGCAAATAGTATAATATTGTAATATATTTGAGGAAAAATAAAATGAAATTATTAATTAGCAGAAATTTACCGAAATGTATTCTTACATTTAGTTTCCTAATTTTCTGCAATACTTCTATAGGTCTGACCTGTGCTAATGAGGGACTTGAGGCGTGTACTCAGCCTTTCCCGGTCTGTAGTAATGGAACTAGTTGCCAGACTGTATCCTACAATCAAGGCTCTGTTGGTAATATAGCTCCATTGAATTGTTGTAAATAAGGAACATTCTAAAGTGATGTGTGCCAAAAAACCTTCTGTGTTTTCCTGGCCTGAGTAATGAATAACCGACTGAAATTCACTTGGTGATTATGTACTCAGACAATCTGTTATGGCAATTAGTTATATATGAAATTTTTTAGGTTTTTATATACTTAAGAGTAATACCCTTACACCCTCCTTATCTAATACTTTCAATGACATAACTGCCTCAACTAATGATAATTTACACTTGAATTCGATTTTGCAGGAAATAAAATTTCATAAAGGCCTAGTTAATCTGGTGACATTCTACAATATTGGTGAAATTAGCATTGTACTTATTCATTATGACTCAGAAACAAACGATATTAGATTTGAATTTCATAGGATATCCTCCTTCCCCCAAAGTTTATCTACTGATTATGATGAATGGAATCAAAAGATTTCCAATTTCCAAAACATAATGCATGTGACAGAGCAAGGCGGAAAAGAGAGCCAGGAGGATAAAAAGTTACAACATCCTTTACTAAATTTAGACAAAAATAAAGTCAAGGTGGATGAGATTCGTATTGCCCTTAAAAAAGAGGTGTCATTTTTTAAAAATTTATACGCTCAATCGACAATTATTCAAGACCAAAACGAAGAAAAATCATCACATATGAATGCTTCTCATTTTTGATTTGACCTGTCTTTAAGGCCTTAAATGGCTTGGTTCTTGATGCCGGCTCTGGATCATGTTATTTTACAAGGAGATGTTTATGTTGATTTAGACGTTTGCTCAGGAGGAGCTATGCAACATTTTACGATACCTACCTGTTATTTTCCAAGCACCACAGTATTTGTAGATGATAGTCGGGATTTTTTACTTAATTTTGTGTTACATCTGGATGAAGGGCTGGTCTACCGTGTTTTTGATTCACCTTTTGATGCGCTTACTTGTATCCATGAAAAACGCTGTGAATTAGAATTATTAAGTCAACGTTGCCTAAGCGAATATACCGAAGCCAAAAATTGTCCTCTGACAAATCATACCATCAATTTAAATTTAGCCGCCATACATGCCGAAGTCTATAATCCGAGTAGGTTTTCCGAAATTGCCGTTATTGTTGTGGACTATGCCATGCCTGGCATGAATGGCTTGGAATTTTGCAAACGTCTTGAAAATTCAAATATTAAAAAAATTCTGTTAACAGGGCAGGCTGATGAGAAATTAGCCATAGAAGCTTTTAATGAGGGATTGATTCACAGATATATAAAAAAAAGTGACCCTGATGTTACAGAATTAATCATCAAGAGCATTCATGATCTCCAATTACAGTACTTTCAAAGCATGTCTGATATGGTTGTTCGCATGCTATCAGTCACTTCCCCTAGCTGTTTACATGATAAACAATTTGCTGAACTTTTCTGGAATATTTGTGAGAAAAACAAAATCGTTGAGTTTTATCTTGCAGACAATTCCGGCAGTTTTGTTATGTTAGATGCAGATGCCAATATCAGTTTTTTAATTGTAAAAAATGAAGCAGATATGCGCCTTCATTATGATTTAGCCCAAGACAATGGAGCCGATGAAACCGTTTTAAGTCAATTACTCAAACGTGAAAAAATTCCCTGTTTTTGGCATTCTAATGCCCTAAGGCCGCAATGGGATGACTGGACCAACTGTTTAGTGCCAGCGAATAAGCATGTCTCAGATGAAATTTATTATTATGCCTATGTCCAAGGGGCTGTGCTATTTGATGTGCGATTAGACAAAATTTTAGCCTATCATCAGTATCTTGAACGGTTAGATGCTGAAGAAATGTTGATTTAGATTTAAAAATAGTTACATTAGGGGGCCTACTTAAGCTTGACTTAAGAATAGTTTGTTATAATTATTCTCCAATAATACTATTGGTGTCAACGCTATGCCTTTACCCTCTCCAACAGATATAATTATACCTCGCAAAAAAAGATTGATAAAAAATATACCAAATTTGGGAGGAAGTTTTACATTACCACCAGTAATCCCTGTCCCCACAGCGGTTTTAATTCCACCAGATGAGCATAAACAACAACACTTCGAAGAAAAAAATTCTGATGTGCAGGACCTCATTGAAATCAGTCTTGTTATACCACCCATTGAAGCTGCTCCAGAAGTGATTGGTTTTGTAAATCAGGAAGAAAAACTAGTGCAACCACCTCCCCCTGTAGAAGTCCCTGATTTAACCATGGAAGCTCGAATTTTTATTGACAATGCTTCGCCAGAAGCTGTTTTGTATAAATCCCTTATCAAACCCTTACGTAAAAAAGAAGTATTAAGTGAAATGCAAGCTGAACTGCAAGCTGTCACTAATGAGGGTAAACAAGAAGGTGTGAGGCTAAATCAAGGTTTTTTTCCTTTAGTTACAGCAGACAGGCATCAATTTAACACCAAACTATTAATTCATGGAGAAAACATCTTTTTAGAACCAACAAGCCTAATCTTAAAGGCCTTATATCAAGAATTAAATAAGCGGCTTAAAATTAACAATGATAAAGAAACATTTAATATATTGTCCCTGGTTAAAGAATTTACTCGACATTGTTTTTCAGTTGGCAACATTCCTCTAACAGTAGAAGATAAGTTCTATTCAATAAGTTATTTTATATACACTGGGAGAGGCGATGATAAACAACACAGTCTCTTAAATGCCTATTTCCTGTCACGTTTAATTGATGACAATCTTTTAAAAGGAGAGATTAGTTACCATCAAGAACCAAATTTAGGTTCGGCCTGGACTATATTTCATGATGTGGAAAGTCAGATCTATACTTTGGATTCATTTAAGGACACCCTGGCTATGATGCCTTCTAAGGAGGCATATGATAAACATCAATTGTTTAGTGAAACCCTGATAAATATTCATGATATTCTTGAAGCCATCAAAAGAGAGCACTTTAAAGTGGGTTATACGAATGGTGTTTTTGGAGAAGGTGTCGTCATTGAAATAAATGATGGGGCCCCTAGAAAAAAACGAGTACCTCACCGAGTTGCTGCTATTTATAAACTGATTGAAATGAATAAAGATAATATGAGTGATTCAGAGTCTGTAGCTGTACTCTGGGATGCCATTCAGAATCATGCCAGAGATGGTAAGTTGAATCCGCGTAGGGCTCAAGCTGCAGCTACATCGGAATTCTATCAAAGTATTTTAAATAGACAAGGAGAGATATCTATAGATACTTTAGAATTATCTCCGGACAAGGTAGAACGTACTGGTTGCTGTTGAGTAATGCAATGAATCCCACCGCCCCCGGCAAACACATCCAGAGCATTTATCAATGTGATGTGCACTCCGGGGAATAATTTTTCAAAAAGATGATAGGCCGCTTTATCATAAGCCTCATACCCAAATGCTGGCATAACGATGCCTTTATTTGCTTTATAAAAATTGATATAAGACAGAGTAAGACGTTCTCCATTCAAGAAAGTAGCTGGCGGTTGTTCTACAGTGAAGATCTCAAAGGGTTGCCCCTGGGTATCAACAGCTGATTTAAGGATGTTAAGATTCTCTTGTAGGAGGTTATAATTCGGATCTTCTTTATCATTGGTTGTTATACATAGTATTTTACCTGGCCCAATAAAACAGGCAATTTCATCCACATGACCATCAGTTTCATCTCCAATCAAACCTTTATTAAGCCAAATCACCTGCTCAGCACCCAAGTAATCACAAAGATATTGTTCAATCTGAGATTGAGAAAGGTCGGGGTTGCGGTTTGAATTTAAAAGACATTCTTTAGTGGTTAATAGTGTGCCTAGACCATCCACGCTAAAAGAACCCCCCTCCATAATAAGGGGCGCTTGAAAACATTGTGCACCAGCCTCTAATAAGATGGCTGGGGCAATTTGTTCATCTAAAGTATAATCAGTATAATTCTTGCCCCAGGCATTTATCTTCCAGTGCACGCCTGCTAAATGGCCTAGTTTGTCGATTAAAAAACTTGGCCCGGTATCACGTACCCATGAATCATCTATGGGAAGTAACATGATTTGAATTTCAGAATTGCAAACCAGCCGAGCAGATTCCTCATCTTCAGGATGTACGAGCATGGTTACGGGTTCATATTGAGCAATGGCAGAGGCCACAAGTGCATAAGCACGGCGCGCTCGGTCTAAACCAATCTTTGTCCATGTAGGTACATGACAGGGCCAGGCCATCCAGCAGCCTGTATGAGGATACCATTCTGCTGGCATCCAAAAACCAAGTTGTTTAGGAGTGGGTGTCTTAATCATAAAAGCTTCACGCTGTTTTCATCCAAATAAGTTAACTGAGAAAATATGGATCTAAGTTCATTTAAATAAAACAAACATTGCTCCCTGGACAAACCACTTTGAATCAATTGTTTTTCATAGGATTGAATTAGTTTTTTAGTATCAAAATGAGCAAAATTAAGCACATTTGTTACCGTATCACCGCTGATTAAGTCATTCAACTCAAAGGTGCCTTCATCTGATAACTTTACATCAAGCGAATTAGTATCACCAAATAAATTATGTAAATTTCCTAAGATTTCTTGATAGGCGCCCACTAAGAAAAAACCGATGGCATAGGGATTGACTGCATCAAAGCGGGGTAACATCAAGGTTGAATTGACACAAGCGCTGCCAGGATACCGTCTTAAGGTGCCATCTGAATCGCAGGTTAAATCTTGCAAGATACTGTGCATGCTCAATGCTTCATTTAAATGGGTAATAGGCGCTACTGGGAAAACTTGTCCCACAGCCCAGGCATCAGGGATGGATTGAAAAAAAGAAATATTACAAAAAATCTTTGCTGCCATCCGTTCATTTATCAACACCAACAATTCTTTTTCATTTGGATTGTCCTCATCTAACCGGTCTTGGAGTTCTATACAAATGTTGGTATAAAAGGCTTCCACTTTGGCTTTTTCTTGTAAATTAATGACCCCATGTTTGAATAAAGATTGGGCTTCATTCAGTGTGTGCTCCGCATAATTATAGATTTCTGTAGGAGGAGAATCGTTGATTGCTCCATAGGTATCGTAAATATCCCGAATCACAAAAGATTCATCAGGGCCAACATGCCTGGGAACAGAGGATTCATGTATGACTTCAAGATCAGTGATGTTAGAAACCAACACAGCATGGTGCGCTGTTAAGGCTCTGCCTGATTCTGAAATCAAATTTGGCTCTGTGATTCCAGCTTCCTCACACCGTTGTTTAAGGGCTAAAAGGATGTGAGTTGCATATTCACTGAGTTTATAATTCATTGAGCAATCGGTATTAGATTGTGTGCCTTCGTAATCCACGCCCAACCCACCACCTACATCTAGAGTAGTGATGGGCGCATTGAGCTTGCATAATTCCACATAATAGCGAGCAATTTCTTGCATGCAATTGCGTATATCGTGGATGTTTGCTATTTGAGAGCCCAAATGACAGTGCATCAATTGGAGGCAACCCAGTGCCTCATGCGTCTTTAATTGTGTTACCAATTCAAGCACCTGTTTAGCATTCAAACCAAATTTAGATTTGCTCCCACCGGTATCTGCCCATTTACCAGCACTTTTAGTCATTAATCGAATGCGTACACCAAGCATAGGTTTGACTTTTAAGTCTGCTGATTCTTTCAAGATGATGCTTAATTCAGATAATTTTTCTATAACAATATAAACCTTGTGGCCCATTTGTTGCGCTATCAAAGCTATCCGGATATAACTGCTATCTTTGTAACCATTGCAAATGATTGTACCTTGTCGGTCTCGTAACATGCCAATAACGGCCATAAGTTCTGGTTTGCTACCAGCTTCTAATCCTATGTTATGCGCGGGGGCTTTTATCAATTCTCTAACCACGGACTGCTCTTGGTTCACTTTGATTGGATACACCAGTTGATAGGTGCCAGAATAATTATTTGTAGCAATGGCCTCGTTAAATGCTTGGCAGATTCTATGAACTCTGTCATGTAATATATCATTGCATCGTATTAATAATGGCAACTGCAATCCAGATTGCTGCGCAGCTTGGACAATGGCTTGTAATTCCACGCCCTGTATGCAAGGATTTTTACTGATTTCAATATTACCTTTGCTATTGATGTTGAAATAGCCTTCCCCCCACTGAGTGATATTGTATAAATTTCTATCTAAACCATCATTGTCCATTGGTTATTAATCCGCAAGGGGTATCTTGGTAAGATGAGTATAGGTTTCTGGTTCTCTTTGTTGGGCAAAGGGAAACAGTCTTTCCCATAACGTCCTAATATCAAAATCCAATTGAGCCACTAAAACGGCCGGCTCATGCCGTGGCGCCTGGGCTAAAATCTCACCGGTTGGTGAGGAGATAAAACTGCTGCCATAAAATTCCAAGCCGTCTTCACAACCGATACGATTCACAGCAATAATAAAGGTATTACTCATAATGCCTTGAGCAACCATTACCTGCTGCCACATTGGCTGGGTGTTGAACTCTGGAGCTGTAGGTTCACTGCCTATGGCCGTTGGGTAAATTAAAATTTCAGCACCCTTTAGACCATAGATGCGTGACAATTCTGGAAACCATTGATCATAACAAGTAGGCAATCCCGCAGTATGACCAGCTAAAGTATGTATAGGGTAATCAGAATCTCCTGCTTTGAAATACAGGTCTTCATGGTATTTTTCACCACTGGGAATATGTTGTTTGCGTGTGTGTCCAATGAGGCGACCCTCTGCATCAAATGCCACTGCTGTGTTAAATCCAGCTGACTCAAACAAGGATGCTGTAACACAAACATTATTTTCTTTAGCCATGCAACTTATAAAACGAGCCGTTGGTCCCCCTTGGATATCTTCCATAAACTGATTACTCTGAGCATCCATGCGGGTGCAAAAATAAGGATTGAGGGTCAACTCTTGTAAACAAACAAGCTTAGCCCCTTGACCTGCTGCATATTTGATACCTTGTGCTAAATTGTTTTGATGTATTTGGGGATTTGCGTCCCATTTCTCTTGAACTAGAGCTACTATTAAAGTGTTATGAGACATGTTTTGATCACAAATTATTAGGTAATCATATTTTTGCAAGATTTTAGCCGGAGCACCAGCATTAATTTAGATTTACTAAAGTATTTATCACATCGGTCGATTAACTATTTGAATGAAAGTTTTGCCTATAATAACAAATAAAAACAAGGAGTGGGCAATGGATAAGAATGTTGTGCTGCAAGACCATTTCCTAAGTGCTTTATGTAAGGAAAAAGTGTCTGTATCAATTTTTTTAGTCAATGGTATAAAACTACATGGTGTTGTTGATAGTTATGATCAGCATGTGGTTATGTTGAAAAATTCCATTACCCAAATGGTTTATAAACACGCAATATCTACCATTGTACCCGGTCACATGATTAATATAGAAACAGATAAAAGCTCTGGTGGTGAAGATTGATTTATGTCAGACTAAGATTTTTTTTAAGGAATTGCAAAGGTGTTTGATAGACCTCAGGCGGGTGAGCGCGCTATATTAGTACAACTGGCCTTAACCGATGTTGACCAACAGGAGGCATTGGCAGAATTTGAAGAATTAGCTCTTTCTGCTGATGCTGTAATTTTAGAGTCTATCCTTGGGTTTAGGTCGACACCTGATGCTAAATATTACGTTGGTAAAGGCAAGGCTGAAGAAATAGCAGACCTTGTAAAAACGCTGGATGCAGAACTCGTTTTAGTTAACCATGAATTATCAGCTTCCCAAGAACGTAATTTAGAACGATTATGTCAATGCCGTGTTGTCGACCGGAGCGGGTTAATTTTAGATATTTTTGCCAAAAGAGCTAGGTCATTTGAGGGTAAATTGCAGGTGGAACTGGCTCAACTGGAGCATCTATCCACACGTCTAATTCGAGGTTGGACACATCTTGAACGGCAAAAAGGTGGGATAGGTTTAAGAGGGCCTGGTGAAACTCAATTAGAAACAGACCGACGTTTGTTACGAAATCGCATTAAATCCATCAATAAACGTCTGGAAAAGGTACGATTGAGCCGTGATCAAAACCGTATTGCCAGACGCAAAGCCACCATGCCTGCCATCTCTCTGGTTGGCTATACAAACGCGGGTAAGTCTACTTTGTTTAATGCATTAACAGGTGAACATATTTATGTGGCGAATCAATTGTTCGCAACCCTTGATCCAACCATGCGAAAACTCGACTTACCAGGGTCCCAAGCTGCTATATTAGCAGATACAGTAGGGTTTATTCGAGATTTACCTCATGATTTGG
Source organism: Legionella sp. (assembly GCA_013697625.1). Classification (GTDB taxonomy): domain Bacteria; phylum Pseudomonadota; class Gammaproteobacteria; order Legionellales; family Legionellaceae; genus Legionella. Next base: position 95,007 of record JACCWN010000028.1, on the reverse strand, counting down.
TTAAAGCTTTTAGGGCTACTCTTGAAGAAACACAACAAGCTGATTTATTGTTACATGTCATCGATATATCTGATCCTTATTGGAAAGACTCAGTTGCTGCAGTCCAGAAAGTACTAGATGAGTTGGGCGCAAATGGCATACCTGTAATTCAAATATTTAACAAAATAGATCTAAATGAGGGCTGTGAAGTCGAGTTTAATCAACATTCAGGTTTTTACAAAGTCTGGGTCTCTGCAGCCACAGGACAAGGCATAGATTTGTTGAAAGAGATCATTGCCAAACAGTTGAATGGTTCTATTTTAATAGAAGACATTGTGCTTACAAATGCACAAGCGAAGTTGCGTGCGCAATTGTATGAAATGGGTGCAGTTTTAAGCGAATCTAATAATGAAGCCGGAGACTGGCTGCTTAAAATTAAAATCAGTCCTTCAGAAAAACAACGCTTATTTTCTTAGGGCCTGGGGTTGCAGACTTTCTCCCAAACACAGGGCCAAAAAGACCAATACAAAATAACCGCTGGCTGAATAAAATAAAAGTGAATCTGATAAACATCCAATTAAAAAAGGAATGAAAACAGCAAAGGCTAAAAATCTGGTTTCTTTTAATTGCCAAAAGGCATAGGCCAATAAGAATAATAAAATCCCATACAATGACATCCCGACAATTCCATACTCTGCCAATAACAAAGTGTATTGATTATGTGGTTCTTGTAAAGTGGGGCCCCATCCAGGAACCATATCAAGCTGTCTGAAACCAGAGCTAAAACCACCTGATCCTTGACCGATCAGTGGCTTATCATAGAATAAGCGTAAGGCTACTTGTTGGAATTGCAGACGAAAACCAACAGAGGTATCTTTATCACCTTGTTGATAATGGACCAGATTTTGATAGGTTTGAGACAAGCCTTCTTTTATATTTGGACTCAATTGATATGCCACAAGGCCGAAGCCGACCATAAAGGCCCAGCCTAAAAGTAACTGTTTGGAAGGAAGCCTTTGTAACAAAAACAGGCCAATCAAAAGAAAGTAGACCACATAGCCGGTGCGCCCTATACTTAATATCAACAATTCGAAAGTAAACAAAATAAACAACAAGGAATAGAAACCTCTGTTTGTTATAGACTGTCGCAGTCTAAATTCAAGAAGGGCTTGTTTTTGTTTTTGTTTTTGTTTGCTTTTGTTTAAAGTCACTTGCTCATCAAAGTTACCAAAAGCATTTCTACTGTATGCTAAAGACAAGGCAATATAACTGGCCAAAGCCATCATATGCCCAGTCATGATATAATTGCGAAAAACAAAACCAGGGATTTCATTTGAAAAAAATACAGGGTGTATTGCCTTTGCCAGTGCCAAAATACAGGTTAACAACATAGCTGCTAGAAAAGCATGTATAGCCCAAAAGCGAACTCTTTTGTCCTGGAATCCAAGGGTTAATATTGGCAATAGTAATAATTTTGAATATTTATCAAGTACATAAAGCTCTTCTACCTGACTTGCATGGCTCCAAAGGCAGGACAAAACCACCCAAAAATAAAAAGCTATGAGCCCTTTTACCCAGGGTTGTGCAATTAAATATGAGGCGGTGGTAACATTAAAATAGTAGAGTAAAATTAAAACCACCGTTGCGCCCAAAGCAATTGCTTGTAAGGTATTACTAATAGGAATGGCAAAAAGCAAAAGGACCAGGGCTATTGAAAACCACTTGGTTGAGTTGAAAAAGTGTCTTACATTTTGCTTAACCAATTGCATCAGTTTGTCTCAACTTATTTTAATGGCAGCATTGTAACATGCCTTATTTAACTTTTCATAAATTTTACAAAGGCCCGAAAGTATTTTGGTAAGCCAGCCTGCATCCAGCAAGGTCATCCTGAAGGTGTCTTATTTTGAGAAGGTTTGAAAGTGGCAATAATAAAAATAAAGCAACTGCTTTTTTATTAATGTATATTAGTAAATAACCAAATGGTAGCCTGTATTAGGGCCGCGTAATACAGGTTTGTACAGCAAGTTCCTGTATTACGACTTCGTCTAATACAGGCTACATTGGTACGTTTTCTATAGTAGGTGCCAGAAGGCCAAAGCAAAGGTCTTTTGATAGGTAGACTAATGTCATCTTGTAACTGTATAATTAAAACTCCAAAATGGTTGTAATTAGCTTTACCTGTTTTCTTGGAGTATTACTATATGAAGTTGGCAAAAATCAAAGGTTTCTATCCTTACCTCATGCTGGTGTTTTTCAATACTTTCATAGACTTAGGCCATAAGATTTTAATTCAAGATACCTTGTATCAGACCTCAACCAGTTCGACCTATACCATATTTTCAGCCATCATCAATGCCCTGATTCTCCTACCCTACATATTTCTATTTACACCCTCTGGGTTTATTGCTGATAAATTTCCTAAAAAGAAGGTCTTACAATACACTGCAGCTGTGGCAATTCCACTGTTGGTGCTTGTAACTTGGTGTTATTACCAAGGTTATTTTTGGGGTGCTTTTTTATTGACGCTGTTATTGGCAGTACAAAGTGCGCTCAATTCTCCCGCAAAATACGGCTATATAAAAGAAAGTTTTGGTAAGGAATTTCTGTCTCAAGCCAATGCAATTGTTCAAACCCTTATAATTATAGCCATTTTGGGTGCCACTTTTGTTTTTACCTATCTTTTTTCAAGCTATATGCATGCGGCAGGATTACAACACACTACTGATAAAGCCGCCTTACTGAAGGCTTTTGCCCCAGCTGGATTTTTGTTGATTGCTTTTTCAATCCTAGAAACAATCATGACTTTTCGATTGATACATACGCAGGCAGTGGATGCTAATTCGCAATATGACCCTATAAAATATATAAAAGGTCAGTATGTAAAAGGGTATTTAAACAAAACCATTCATCCTTCCATTATTTTTCATTGCATCATAGGTTTGTCAATTTTTTGGTCGATTAATCAGGTATTGCTCGCAAGTTATGGTGCTTTCTTAAAAGATCATTTGGGGGATGTCAGTATTTTGTTTGCCCAAGGCTCCATGGCTGTGGGAGGCATTGGTATTTTATTAGGTGCTTTGTACGCAGGAAAGGTATCTAAGGGCTTTGTAGAAACGGGCCTTATTCCTATTGCAAGTATTGGTATAACAATTTGTCTATTATTTTTACCGATGCTTGCCAATTCATTTTTGATTGTATTGCTATTTTTAGTCTATGGTTTTTTTGGTGGCATGTTGATTGTTCCTTTAAATGCCTTAATTCAGTTTAATGCGCCCCGTCAAGAAATGGGTAAAATTTTATCTGCTAATAATTTTATTCAAACCTGCTTTATGTTGAGTTTTTTAATTTGTACCGTCACCTTCAGTGCTTTGGGCATGCGAAGTGAGGTGCTGTTGTATGGATTATTCCTAATTGCCTTTTTTATGGCTATATATGCAATATGTCGTTTACCTCAATCTTTATTGCGGTATTTGCTTTATTTGATTTCTTCTCGATTTTATCATTTAAGTGTTCATGATTTAGAAAATTTGCCTTCTTCTGGGGGCGTCCTGCTTTTAGGTAATCATGTGAGCTTCATCGATTGGGCAATTTTACAGATTGCTTGCCCCAGACCTATTCGTTTTGTAATGGAACGTAGCGTCTACGAGACTTGGTATTTGAACTGGATTTTAAAAAAATTCAAAGTCATACCCATTGCAAAAGGGGCAAGCAGTAAAGCATTGGCAGAAATCAACCAATCTTTAAATCAAGGGGAAGTGGTTGCCTTATTTCCGGAGGGGCGATTGACTAAAAATGGCCAAATGGGCACTTTCCAAAGCGGTTTTGAACGGTCAGCGGTGAATGCGCAAGCAGTGATTGTTCCTTTTTACATCCATGGTTTGTGGGGTTCTAAATTTTCCCATGCTAAAAAATCTAAAATCAGAAACCCAAATGATAGACCTGTGAGTGTAATTTATGGTAAAGCCATGGAGATAACCAGCACTGCTGACATGGTTAAGCAAAAGGTAGCTCAACTGTCTATTAAATCCTGGAAATATCACATCAAGGATATGGGTAGTCTACAATCCCAATGGCTATGGCAAATGAAAAAAGAGCCTTCATCAATTGCTATCATTGAAGACAATGGAAAAGAGATAACAAATTTACAATTGTTAAGTGTTGTTTTAATCTTCAGTAGGAAAATAAAACGTTTTTTAAAAGGACAACAGCATGTGGGTATTTTATTACCTACCACCCCTGCCGGTGTGATTGCAAACTTAAGCGTACTTACATTGGGTAAAGTCATCATTAATTTAAATTTTACTATGGGTGAATCCTCTATAAAAGCAGCCATAGACCAGGCTTCAATTCACACCATCATTACCTCCCATCAATTTCTTACCAAATTAGAAAGTCGGGGATTAAATACTCAATCACTTTTATCTTCAACACAAGTATTGTATGTGGAAGATGACTTACCCCCACCTAAGCCTGTTATAGTGAGGACCTTGTTGTTAGCTAAAATACTTCCAGCGAGTTGGTTGCACTTGTTCTTTTTTAAACAGGTAGAGGTTAATAGTACTGCTGCAATTTTATTTAGCAGTGGCAGTGAAGGTGCACCCAAAGGGGTCAAATTGACCCATGCAAATTTACTAAGCAATATCAACCAGGTTGCAACAGTGATTGGAACCCAGCCTAGTGATATTATGATGAATTCCTTACCATTGTTTCATGCCTTTGGTTTGACCATTACTAACCTTATGCCCCTCCTACGAGGCATCACTTTTATCTGTTATCCTGATCCAACCAATGCAATGGCTACTGCTAAATTAATTTGTAAACATAAGGTTACCATTTTTTGTTCGACCTCTAGTTTATTAGGCTTGTATGTACGAAATGGTTCAATACATCCTGAAATGTTGGATTCTCTACGCATGGTGGTGGCGGGTGCTGAAAAATTGTCTTTGTCTATTTATAAAGAATTCAAAGAAAAATTTAATTTGGAAATTTATGAAGGGTATGGTGCAACCGAAGTTGCGCCTGTAGCTAGCTGTAATCTTCCAAATGTTATCTCCACCAATGATTGGCATGTTCAAAAATCATACAAAATAGGGTCGGTGGGTTTGCCCTTACCAGGGTGTGTTTTCAGAGTTGTCGACCCTTTGACCCTGGAGGATTTACCTACCGGTGAAGAAGGTTTGGTTTTAGTTGGTGGGACCCAGGTCATGGAAGGATACCTGAATTTACCTGAAAAAACGAAGGATGTATTGATTCTCGATGACGATTACACTTGGTATAAAACAGGAGACAAGGGCCGTCTGGATAAAGATGGATTTTTAACAATTGTGGACAGATATTCAAGGTTTGCTAAAATCGCTGGAGAGCTTATAAGTCTAAGTCAGGTGGAAAAATATTGGCAAGATCCCTTTAAAGTAGAGGATATTGAAATCATGGCAGTTAGTTTACCAGATTCCAAAAAGGGAGAGCAATTGGGATTGGTTTATAGCGGCCCTCTTTCAGAAGCTCATCTCAAGACACAATTGATGTCTAGTAATATCCCAAAAATCATGCTGCCAAAACACATCAGACAAGTACTTGAGTTACCTAAATTAGGCAATGGTAAGCGTGATTATTTAGCAGCTAAACAATTGTTGGTAGATGGTTAGCTTATGGACTTGCAGGTCGTTGGCAATAAGTTTCCTTTTGGAAGAAACTTATAATGAATGCAACTATAAAACCGATAGGCAATGCGATAAAAGCAATTTGGTAACTTTTTATATGAAATACCAATTGTCCCTGTATCATACCACCAGAGAAATGATCTAGTACAAAACCTACAACGGGGATCATCATAGCCCCAATCAATACCGAGGCCATGTTAGTAATTCCAAGGGCAATACCAGTGAGTTGTGCTGGGTTAATTTCTGAGGCCAAAGCATAGGAACACACTATACCACTGTTGAAAAAGCCATAAATGAATAGCATCAATGTATAATCAAAAGGATGTAGATCAAATAAGTTAGGAAACAGTTTACCGTATATAATGATACTCAATAAAATTAGACAAATAATTACACTGATACGCATTACAAGAACACGGCGTTGAATTTTATCTGATACCCAACCTAAAATAGGGCAACCTAAAGCCAGACCAATAAACATCATTCCTATTTCATGTCCGGCGGCTTCTATAGATATTCCTTGGTTTAAGCTTAGAAAACTCACACCCCATTGTTCACCAAAGCAGGCACTGGGCGCATAAAGTAGACCAATAAAAATACAGTTTAGCCAGTTTTGTGAGTTCCTAAAAATCAATCTGAATGACTCTAAAATCTGAATTTTTGGTTGAAGGTCCTGATCTGTTTCAAGAGGTGTACTTTTATTTTCTATAAATACCAGCATGAGTGCAGACAAAATTAGAAAGACATAGCCAAAGTAATTCATGGCCGTTCGCCAGCCTATCATCTGATTTATTACCGCCATAGGTCCTTGCCCAACCATTGCTCCAAGCATGCCAAATGCTTGAGTTAGTCCAGCCAGAAAAGCAAACTGTCTTGGTGCGAACCAAAGGGATATCAATTTTAGGGTACCAACAAAGGCAAAGGATGCTCCAAATCCCATTAAAATTCGGCTTAAAAAACCAATATTGATGGTACTCATGTTGGCAAAAATAAAGGTACTTGCACCACAAATCAGTGCTGAAAGTATAAGCAACCATTTAGGACCATATCGGTCAACTAAAACACCAACTGGTATTTGCATTGCGATATAGGTGTAATAAAAAAAGGCGGAAAAACCACCAACTGTAAAGGCATTGACGTGAAAATAGTGCATAAGGGTAGGCGTTAATATGCTTGGTGATACACGGATGATATAATCAATAAAAAAGAAAAAAGCACCTAAAAACCATATGAGATAGGGTGATTGAAAATTTACTTGCTTTGTTTGTAGCATATGGATTCCTTTGAAACACTTAATAAATCAAAATTATGAAATAAAAGAGTCAGTCTAAACCAGTTATTCCTTAAGCTGGATATTCGGTTTGTCCTAAACGAAGCAAAACTTTTCCGAAGTAGAGAATTTTAGCCTATTTTTACAAGAAATGATGTTATAATAAAAAATTGTTTTTAAAATTATTTTGGAGGGATGCTGGCGCCAGTCAATATCCTGCTTAAATTAACATATTGAGAGACCCAAACAGCTTGTGAAAAAAAATAAGACTTCAATGATGAATGCACCGTTAAAGGACAGTGGGTATAACCGCGGTCTAAAAGACAGACATGTTCAATTAATTGCATTAGGAGGGATCATTGGGTCCTGTTATTTTTTGGGTACAGGGGAAGTAATAAACCTTGTTGGGCCTGCTGTTTTTATAGCTTATATGCTTGGAGGCTTGATAATTTTTTTAACCATGCTTTGTATGGGTGAATTGGCAGTTGCAATTCCCATCTCAGGATCTTTTGTCACCTACACAGCAGATTTTATATCACCCGCCGTAGCATCAGGGGTGGGATGGGCATACTGGATCAGTTGGGTTGCCTATATACCTGCCGAATGTGTCGCAGGTGGTATCATTATGGAGCTGTTTACCGGTGTTAATGGTTATCTTTGTGCCATTTGTTTTGGATTTCTCATTACCTTTATTAATCTTGCAAAAGTTGATACTTTTGGTGAAATTGAATTTTGGCTTGCTTTGATTAAAATCCTAGCACTTATGGGGTTTGTTATTTTAGCGGTATTGATATTTTTTGGTGTTATCCATGGTACAGAACCACCTGGCATCATTGGGTTGAAATATATCTTTAATGATGGCGGACTGTTACCCAATGGGGGGATGTCATTATTGACAGCCATGGTTTTGTTACTAGTAAATTACCAGGGCTCTGAAATCATTGGTCTTGCTGCAGGAGAATCTGAAAATCCTGCCCGTATGATACCCCACGCTATTCGCAATGTGACCTTTAGAATTTTATTTATTTATATAATTCCAGTGTTTTGTTTGGTACTTATTTTTCCTTGGCAAAAGGCAGGTCTATCAAACTCTGTGTTTGCAGATGCATTGAATTTTTATGGTTTAAAATGGGCAGGTGCAGTTACAAGTTTTGTAACCTTGACAGCAACCTTATCCTGTGCCAATTCTGGATTTTATGGTACTGTACGTTCTTTGAATGCTTTGGCTCGCGATGGTATGGCGCCCCAAGTGTTTGCAAAGTTTAATCGCAATGCCATACCCCAGAATGCAGTTTTTGCAACTTTACTGGGTGTGTGGATTTTGTTAGGTGTTGGGTATTTCTTTGGGCAAACCAATTTATATGTCGCTTTGTTGCTAGTTTCAGGCTTCACAGGTACTTTAGCATGGATTTCTTTATGTCTTTCACAAATTAACTTTAGAAAAAGATTGTACAATGCAGGGTATACAACGAAAAACCTTCGTTACGTTACCCCTTTTTCACCATATACAGGGATTTTAGCGATTATTTTAATGGTTATATCTTTGTTTTTTCTCGCTTTTAATAAAAACCCAACCTTCAAGATAGCCTTTTGTATTGGCCTAGTTAGCTTCATAGTGCCCATTATTATCTATAAATGGTTTGAGCTATCCAAGGGCAGACATAAAGATCTACAATTAAAAACAAGAATTAATTTTCAAGATATGTTTCCACCCCAGTAATTCCATTCTGGTTTTATAAGTTTTAAAAAATGATTCCATCACTTTGGCTTTTCTGTTAGGATAATTGCATAAGTTTTGTGTCTCCTTGGTCCTAAAATAGTTGATATTAAAAGTAGAGATAATTGTTATTTAAATGAACTCAAGGTCACAAGATTATTTTTTTTAAAAATGAAATATTTCAAAATTGTAATCAATGCCACAAGGATAACTACCATGAGAAAACGTAAACGGTTGTTTGATTTTGTAATTTCATTATTCATCATAATACTTTTTTCTCCTGTGTTATTACTCATAGCTTTTCTTGTTAAGCTTAATTTGGGATCACCAATTTTCTTTCGTCAAAGACGCCCCGGCTTAAATGGCAAATCATTTGAAATGATTAAATTTAGAACTATGAGAAATGCCAAAGATAGATTCGGCAAAGATTTGCCAGATGAGGATAGACTGACACGTTTTGGATGGTTTTTGCGATCAACCAGCTTGGACGAGTTACCTGAATTATGGAATGTATTAAAAGGAGACATGAGTCTGGTGGGTCCTCGACCGCTGCTCATGGAATATTTACCTCTTTATAATCAAAAGCAAGTATTAAGACACAATGTTAGACCTGGATTAACTGGGTGGGCTCAGGTCAACGGACGCAATACTATTTCATCTGAAGAAAAATATAAATTAGACATTTGGTATGTTAGAAATCAAAACTTTTGGCTAGATTTAAAAATTTTATTTTTAACCATTAGAGATGTTATTACTAGAAAAGATGTTGTTGCAAATACCCATGTGATGACAGAAAAATTTTCGGAAAATGCTAACTGATTAAGGATGTGTGGCAATGATAATAAAAATATTGGCTTTAATTTTAGCCTGGTATGCTTTTTATAGATTATTAGTATCAAGGAATAAAAGGGCCCCAAAGTTAAAGGCCACTATCATTACTTTAATTTTTGCATCACTGATTTTTAATGTGGCCAACAATTTATATGGGAGAATCAACCGTTCCATATTTTCAATGAATGCTGGAGGAGAGGTTGCTTTAAGTAGCACTCCTCTGAAAATTCCTGCAAATCAAGATGCTGGTTACTGCAATAAATTTTCAGATGAGCATCATCAAAAAATAACCCGTATTTCCGAAAGGCAAGATGGGAAATATTGTGGTGAATTTTGGAATTTCAAAACAAATGATTTAAAGATACCTTATAAAATTCTTAATCATTCTGAAATTCTATATTGGGCCTCCCCTACATTGAAAATTATAGCCCCCAGACCTAAGACAAACGATTCTTTGAATACATGATTCCTGTTTGATAAAACCGAGATTTTGGAACCAAAGAGCGTTCATTCACCACCCTGTTACTAAAGTGGTGTTTAAGGGTTGGATGGGCAGTTATCAGCTCCTTTAGAATTTTATTTTAGTTTAAGAATCCATCACTACTATCAGGTCGATTTTAAAATTTAACCCTCATCCCGAGCCGTCTGGATTTCTGGAATAGATAGCATGTTAAATTCTTTTGCTATGGAACTTAGCACTGGGTTACTAACCCCAAGAATTGTTCGTGACAGGCATAATCACCTAATGCCTGTCTTAAAAACCTACATGTAATCAGGGTGAAAGTGCCGAAATGCCTGGGTCGAGTGAACCAAATAGTGCGTCCCAATTTAATTGCAATAAGTTTGACCATCATGCAATGATTTTAGTATCCTGTGTCATTGATAACTTCAGAGAACTGTATGCTAATATATTCTCTTTGCAATATGCTGACGGGGCTTAAACCTCTTCTTGACCATTTTTCCATGTGGTCTTGCCAATATTTATACTTTTTATTATTACTTTCTAATTTCATGAGGACCTCCTTCTATTAACTGCAGAAAGTATCTTGCAAAAATATAAATTATAAAAGGAGGTGGTTTATTAGTGCTTACTTATAATCAGCGAATGTATGGAATGTCAAACCTATCGGGCTAAGACATATTTATGCCGGAGTTTGAAAAAATTTCATTTACGGTCTAAACTAAAGTTAGAAGGTGTAATTTCATGTAAAATTGTGGGATGGAGCATTATTACTCGACCTTATTATCCTAATTAATATTCTATTAATACTCCAAAATTACAAGGAGAACCTAATGATATTTCATACAAAAAAATCAGTTCAAAATCTGCTGTTCATATTTAACATAGTAATATCTTTAACTTCAATCTCAACTGCTAGTTTTGCGGAAGCTGGACAGAGGGAATTACCGAATGATTACAGTGATTTTAATGAGCAGTGTTATGGGATGGGTGGAACTCCAATATGGTACGGTAATAGCGGGGTTTGTAGTCACTCAACACCTCCTGAGTCAGGATATAATCACATGTGTACCAAAAATTCCTTCGGTAATTGTGTGAAATAAGTATTTTACCGGAGAGTATATAAATACAAACAGTTTTCACTTAAAAATGGTAATAAAGTTGCGGCCAATTCATAACCCGCACATTTATTGACTATGTAGCTTGGGGCTAAGGTTCTCTATTTTAATAAGAAGTTATAAGTAGGAACATTTAAGTAAGCAACGAGTGCCATTTTTGCCATGGAGGAAAGCCTCCAATAGCGGTATTTGGGTTGCATGTAACTGTACTTCGGTAATACTTTCAAATAAATATTGGCTTAACCAATCATATCGACGGTTATAGCGTCCAACATATGCATTTTGCTGCTGGCTCCCAGCTGAATGAAGACCACTGGGTGGACGTACAAATAAGCTGCGCATAGAGGATCAGTTGTTGATGGCTCTGGAGTATATCCGCGAATATCGTACAAATTTCCAAATTAGTCAAAGTTATGGAGTCAGTGAAAGCTCTGCTTACAAAACGGTGAGATGGGTAGAGGATACATTAATAAAGCATTCTGCTTTTTCTTTACCCGGCCGAAAAGCACTTTTAAAAGCGATGTGGAGTATGAGGTAGTATTGATTGATGCCACTGAACTCCCTATAGAGCTCCAAAAAAAAGACAAAAACACAAGGTAACGTCCCTAAAGTTTTTAAAATTTATCCCTCACCCGAGACATTTAACACTTACCAATATCATCAGGATAACAGCGAGGGGTTGTAAGTCTCAAATCTAGTATATTAGGAAGTAAGAGAGTTGCCCTTTGTCAGAGCAAAGGGCGCGGGCGTAAGCACTGGCGCTATAAGCATTGCTGCATAAGGGTTGTAGCGGGTCATGCAGATAAACCAGCGCTAGATGGAATTAAACCCTACTTGTAATTCAATTAAATGAAATTATTACACGAGGAGTTCACCAATTCACCCGACGAGGTTTTGGAAGGCCTACCACAGGAAGGCGGGGCCGCGATGGCAACAAGGTCCGTGGCCCGAGCAAGGCACTACGGAGGTTAAGGCTGACATACTGAAGTATTTTGGCTGCACAAAGATTGGGCATTTAGTGCGGGCCATTTGGGGCCGTAGGCTGTGACGTCTCCATAGGACTTAGTGCACCGCTCCAAACATGCGCTCATTTTTGGGTCCGTAGCATCGGCAAGAAAAATTAGCCGAGGAGTCGACATTGATGCATGTGGTGCGGTCAATAAAGAGCTAAGTATTAAACCAAAAACCGTTTTTTTGATACAAATATAAGTTTTCATTGTGTTTCTCCGGCTGGCCATTTGCAAGACATGTAGTACTAGGTAGCATCAATGCCAAAACAGCAAATGGAAAAGTTACGTTTCTACAAGTATCTACAAGTTTTAGCACTAAGATGTCCATTGCTTGATAGGCTACCATTGCAAGTGGCATTTGCAAGGGTAGTCTTTTGCCTACTTAAAGTTTCATTAATTAATTATACCTACTGTTTAAATTATAGTCATTTATTGGTTTTTTTCAAATAAGGCAACTGGGGTACCTAGAAGTATTAGGTTACATAGTATCATTATTTCCTCACAAATATTTCATAACGATATAAAGACGGTCGATCCCCAGTAGTAAAAATTCTAGTTAATTCATACTCGTTTTCAGTATCAAATTTTGATTTTAAGAAGAGATCATTTGTTAGATAAATGAGCTGTCCCTTTGAAACTAGTGAGGTTAAAATTACAAATCTTGGTCTTTTTTGATCAATTTGGGTGCTCAAAAATACTGGGCGTACTAGTTCCGGTAATTGGCCCATTTTTTTATTGTTTATGCAATATGAATCGATATAATTCAAATTACTGTAATAAGGGATCATACCGCTGTCACCTAAAACAACGACATCAGTATCTAAGGCTTCTTTCTTGAGCCAATTTAAAACCTGTTTGCGTAACTGTTCACCAGCTTTAGGATTGATGGTAAATTGCCTGTATTGTGCAAGGCTCAATGTTGGTATGAATAACTTGGCAAAGCAAATAAAGACCAAACATAAACACAGGAAATAATAACCGTCTCTATGTTTTAAGATCATTAATAATGAATCGCTCATGCCCTTTATTGTGAGTGGAAGCAGCAAGGCAAAAGCTGATAGAAACAGTCTGTTGTCAAAAGCCACTATTGTATCAGCATCGTGCAAAAGGATGACATATATCAAACTGGGTAAGCATAGAAAAAAGGGGCGTACATCAAGGAATAACCCTTTCATTGTTTTACTTGGTTTTTGATAATCTATGGAAACACCTACCAAAGCAATGGCTAAGAAGGGCCAAATAAGTTGTATGTAGTTTTTATCCAGTTGGAATAATAGTGTATTTGTAAAGGCTTTACAGTAGATAGGATTGGGAAATAGCAACCCATAATAATGCCAACGCCATAAAAAATAGGGTATGAAGAGACAAAAAATTGGTAAAACAAACCACATAACCGCACGAAGATTTCGCGCACTCCAAGCAATCAATACTAAGAATACAACCATAAATACCGGGGTTTCAGGCCGGGTTAATCCGCCTAATGTGATACAGACACCGGCTAAAAAGAAGTAAAAACTATACATTTTTCCACGGTCTTGAGGAAATAATGAATAGCCCAGTCCTCTGAAGGCAAAATAAACACAGCCACAAATACAAGCCTCAAAAAAACTTGTCTCTAAGCCACTAACAGCCCAAATGATCTGCCCTTTATAAAGTAACAATCCTATGCAAGCAAGCAGGGAGTCCCTTCGAGCCAGCCAGACTCTTGAGATTAAAAATGTAAAAATGCAAGTCAGCAATAAACCAATCCCTCCCATAGCTTTTAACACCACCACGGGATTTGTTTTTAATAAAAGCGCTGCACTTGCCAACAGTAAAAAACTAAAATTAGAGTACCCCTCGACAGGAGCTTCTTGCACATTCCATAACAACCCCAGGCCTGATGTCCAATTTTTTGCATACCGTAGGGTAATGTACATATCATCAATGGTGAAAGGCCAAATTGCTATTAGCTGTACAATGAATAAATAGGACAAACAAACTAAAAGTAGAAACTCGACAAAACCTCTTTTCATTTTGTCAAGGCTAATAGTGTTAGAGTAATGAAACAATAAAGATTTACTCGAGACAATCTATCATTTAAAAATACATTGATGGGATCATCATTTTCAATGTTTCTAGTCGTAAGCCAAGCAAACCGCCATAAGGCAATAGCAGCAAAGGGGAGTGTAAGAATGAAATAGAAAGATTCTGTATGTGCGTAAATTGAGTAGAATAAATAGGTTAAAAAACAACCAAATCCAGTGGAGAGAATGGCCCAATACAGTAATTGTGGGTGATAATTTGTCAATACTTTCCTGGTGGAATGTGTTAGTCCTAATTGCAGCTCTAATCTGCGTTTATTCAATGCAATAAATAAACTGAGCAAGGTAGCAGTCACAGTTAGCCAACCTGAGATGGGTAGACCTATGCCCACAGTACCAGCAAGCACTCTAAGCATAAAGCCTATGGCAATACAGGACACATCGAGCAGGGGTATTACTTTAAGACCATGGTTATAAGCGACATTTACCAATAAATAAATACTCAATAGTACCGCTAAGGGTTTTGAAACCAACCACCCCAAGCTTAGTCCGATTATTAACAATACAAACATGATAAGAAAAGCATCCGTTTGCGATACTTTTTTTGCAGCCAATGGACGGTGGCGTTTATGTGGATGTAGGCGATCTTCTGTTCTATCTTCAATGTCATTGTAAATATAAACTGCACTTGAAATGAGACAGAAGGCCAAGGCCGCCAAAAGAGCGGGTACTAGAAATTTTCCATCTTGAGAGTAAAAAAGACCCAGCAGGACAAAAATAGATTTAGACCAATGTGAAAGCCGTAGTAGCTGTAAAAAATTTTTAAATGGTTCCATTATCCCCACCCTATCAATGAACTAATCTAAAATACAAAGATCCACCTCAGTATTGCATCACAGCCCGCTCTTCACCTAAGACATTTATTAATAATGTTAGTAATTCATCGCTGGGATTAACCCGCCATTGTGCAGGTAAATTCAAGCCCGCTTGAGCCTGTTCATTTTCGTACAATAATTGTACAACACAGGATCCAGTGTGGGATTTCAATAATGAGCGAATGAGGGGTAAATGCATCTGGTTTGTTTGGTTTATTCGAATTTGTAGATACCGACCAAATTTTGTACGTGCAGCGGCTAAGGTATGGAGTTGGTTTGCTGTTATTTTGACCCCTCCGTTGTACTCATCGCGTGCGATTTCGCCTTCTACAATGAATACATTGCCATTCACCAGTGGATGTGCAAAGCTTGCAAAAATTTCGTCAAATACCACAATGTCCATTTTCGCTGTGGAATCTTCAACCTGCATTATAATCAATTGCTTACCACGTTTTGTTGTAATTTTTCTGATTGACAACACTTGAGCACAAACAATGGCTTTTTTATGCGCAGAAGGATTTAATTGGGCAATGGGGGTAAAGAAGTCCTTAAATTCGCGCCTATATCGATCAGTAGGGTGCCCAGTTAAATAAAACCCCAAGACCCCGCGTTCACCTTCTAATCGTTCTATCTCTGACCAGGGGTTACTGTGTAAATAGGATTGTTGGTTGGCCTCATCTTCTAATAAAGTAAACATATCCAACTGCCCACAAGATTGGTTTTGATGTTCTTTTTCAGCTACTTTGAGGGCTTTTTCGACTGTAGCCACTAAGACAGCTCGCTCAACTTGCCATTCATCAAAAGCACCGGTTTTGATCAAGGCCTCAATCACACGTCTATTGACTTTGCGCAAATCTAGCCGTTGGCAAAAATTAAATAAGTCTAAATAGGGTCCTTGTTCAACTCGCTCATAAGTAATGCATTCAATGGCTGATTCACCAACACCCTTGATTGCTCCAAGACCATAGAGGATGGTTTTATCATCCTCAACTGTGAATTGATACAAGGAATGATTGATAGAAGGGGGCTTTAGGGTTAATTTCATATGAGCGCACTCATCAATGAAAGTAACTACCTTGTCTGTATTATCCATATCCGATGACAATACGGCGGCCATAAATGCCGCAGGATAATGTGTTTTTAGCCAAGCCGTTTGATAAGCGACAAGGGCATAGGCTGCTGAATGTGATTTGTTAAAACCATAGCCTGCAAATTTTTCCATGAGATCGAAGATATAGGTAGCAACCGTGGCCTCCACTCCCCGAGCCATAGCGCCGGTGGTAAAAATTTCTCTTTGTTTTGCCATTTCTTCAGGTTTTTTCTTTCCCATGGCGCGGCGAAGTAGATCGGCAGCACCCAGTGAAAAATTAGCCAAAACTTGAGCAATTTGCATCACTTGTTCTTGATATAAGATGATACCATATGTGGGCTTTAATATGGGCTCTAGATCAGGATGCGGGTATTCAACCAGGGCTCTACCGTGTTTGCGGTCTATGAAGTCATCAACCATGCCTGATTGCAGCGGACCAGGTCTAAACAAAGCCACCAGGGCAATGATTTCCTCAAAGCAATCAGGCTGCAAACGATTTATCAGCTCTTTCATCCCACGAGATTCTAACTGAAACACAGCCGTAGTCTGGCAAGCTTTGAGCAGTTGATAACTTGGGGCATCAATGGTGGGAATTTGTGAAATGTCTATAGGTAATTGACCCAAGACTTGTTTTTGCTTATTGATGGTATTGATGGCCCAGTCAATGATTGTTAGGGTTCTTAAACCTAAAAAGTCAAATTTGACCAAACCTACGGATTCCACATCGTCTTTATCAAATTGACTTACAATTTGGGTAGACCCTTGCTCACAATATATAGCTGTAAAATCGGTTAATTTGGAGGGAGCAATAACAACGCCCCCCGCATGTTTGCCCGCATTCTTGGTGATGCCTTCTAATTTTAAAGCAAGCTCTATTAATTCTCTAACTTCTTCTTCATCTTCAAACCGTCGGCGCAATTCATCTACTTGTTCCAAAGCCTTGGTCAATGTCATGCCGATTTCAAAAGGAACCAATTTCGCTAATTTATCCACAAAGGGGTAGGGAAGACCCAATACCCGGCCCACATCGCGAACAACAGCCTTGGCCGCCATAGTTCCAAAGGTAATGATTTGTGACACACAGTGCCTGCCATATTTGCTTGCCACATAATCAATTACCTTATCTCGACCTTCCATGCAAAAATCGATATCAAAATCAGGCATTGACACCCGTTCAGGATTTAAAAACCGCTCGAATAGCAAATCATATTCCAAGGGGTCAAGATCGGTAATTTTTAAAGCATAAGCTACCAAGGAGCCAGCACCAGAACCACGACCCGGCCCTACAGGAACGCCATTATTTTTAGCCCATTGGATGAAATCTGCAACGATGAGAAAATATCCTGCAAAACCCATACGGTTAATCACTTGCAGTTCTATTGCTAATCGTTGATCATAGTCTGACTGGTCTCTTAAGTTATTTTTTTCTGTTTCCTTGTGACCAAGCAACAGCTGAGTCTCGCTTTTTTGGCGGGAAAGAAATTCAAGCCGCTCTTCTAACCCTTGTTGCGACAAGTGGGTTAAATACCCTTCAACCGTATCACCTTTGGGGATAGGAAAATTGGGTAGATAATTTTTGCCCAACTCTAATATAACATTACAACGTTTGGATATTTCTAGGGTATTTGCTATGGCACTTGGGATATCTGAAAACAAACTTTCCATCTCTTGTGCCGAACGCAGATATTGCTCTGCACTGTAGCGTTTTTGTCGGCGCGGATCTGACAAACTAAGTCCATCATGTATACATACGCGCGCTTCATGTGCTTCAAAATCGGTTTTATCAATGAAACAAACATCATTGGTTGCTACCAGTGGTAATTGCAATGTTTGGGCTAAGTCAATCAATTGCTTGTTATAAAGGGTTTCGTCTTGTCTACCTGTGCGTTGAATTTCTAAATAAAAACGGTTAGGAAAGAGACTCTGCCAGTGCAAGGCACGTTCTGTAGCAGTTTGTATATCCTGTTTTAATAAAGCTTGCCCAATGTCACCGAATTTTCCTCCGGATAATACTATAAGGCCTTCAGAATGCTCGGCTATCCATTGATTTTGTACCCTAGGTTGTCCTAGATATTGACCTTCTTGATAGGCTTTGGAAATTAGGCAAGTTAAATTTTTATACCCTTTGTCGTTCATGCACAAAAAAAGCATGGCATTTATATTTTCAGGCTTGCCAAGCTGGTGACAAGGTAAATCACTGCCAATGATGGGTTTGATACCTTTTTCTAAGGCATAAGAAAAATGTTTGACTGCACCAAATAAATTGCAATAATCAGTTACTGCAACAGCACACATGCCTCTTTCTGGTAACACCTGCATCAAAGGTTTGATTCGTACCAATCCATCTATCAAGGAGAATTCTGTGTGTAGCCGTAAATGGACAAAGCGTTGTTGCATAACTATCTACTTATTAAAGCCAATGTTGAACTTTAACCTAAATTGAAGGATAGAATCTAGTTTTTATGAAGATAAGCACTGAAAATCAATCAACCCATGAAGCATGACTTGCATATGAAAGGAGTATTGGTATGAAAGTTGTTAAAATTCAGTTCTGGGTTACTTCTCTGCGTTCGCAATGACGGCGAATTGTATTAAAATTCAATAGCATTATTTGTCTTGCAATAGATGAATTTCCAAAATACTACATTTGAGAATAATTCGGGCCACCTCCACCTTCTGGTGCAGTCCAAACTATATTTTGTCGAGGGTCTTTGATATCACAGGTTTTACAATGGATACAATTGGCTGCATTGATTTGTAGTCTGGGTCCAGAGGCTTCATCTAAAATTTCATAAACGTCTGCAGGGCAATAACGTACTTCGGGAGAGGCATATACTTTATAGTTTAGATTGATGGCTAAAGCCGATTGTTTCAATTTCAGATGGCAGGGTTGATTTTCTTCATGGTAGGTATTTGATAAAAAAACAGAGGACAGTTTATCGAAGGTTAGTACACCATCAGGTGCTGGGTAATGAATTTTTTTATCTTGGTTTGCTGGTCTTAAACAGGTGTGATCGGCCTGATTGCTCAAAGTCCAGGGCGTGTGTCCCCTGGTAATGTAAGTTTCAAAAGCTGCATTAATTAAGCCTGGAATCAAACCATATTTAAACCCCGGTCTAATATTTCTCACCTGATACAGTTCTTTTGCTACCCAGGATTTTTGAATGCGTTGGGAATAACCATATAGCTCAGGCTGGGTGGACCCTGTTTGGGTAAAGAATTCAAAACAGGCTTCGGCTGCCAACATCCCAGACTTCATGGCCGTGTGAATTCCTTTTATTTTCGGAACATTTAAAAAACCGGCTGCATCGCCAATCAAAGCCCCTCCCGGAAAGGTGAGTTTGGGCAGAGATTGCCAACCACCTTCGTTTAAAGCGCGTGCACCATAGCCTAGTCGTTCACCCTTTTTTAATACAGAGCTTATAAGAGGATGGGTTTTAAAACGTTGGAATTCTTCATAGGGATTTAACCAGGTGTTTTTATAATCTAACCCTACAACAAATCCGATGGCAAGGCGTTGTTTTGACAGATGATAGAGGAAAGCTCCGCCATAACATGCTTGACTGAGGGGCCAGCCTATGGTGTGAATTACTTTGCCAGGTTCGTGATGTTGTGCTTCAATGTGCCATATTTCTTTTAGGCCTAGACCATAGGTTTGGGGCTGTACATCATCTCTTAGATGATACCGGCTCATCAGCACTTGACCTAACTGTCCTCGGCAACCCTCGGCAATCAATGTTTGCTTAGCTAATAAATGCATGCCAGGTTGATAGTTTGGTGTTTCTTTGCCCGCTTTATCAAGCCCCATGGATCCGGTTTCAACACCTATCACTTGGTTATCATTGTCGTAAAGTACTTTTTGAGCAGAAAATCCTGGGTATATCTCACAGCCTAATGCCTCAGCTTGAGAACTAAGAAATTTACACAGTTCTCCTAAACTGATGATGTAATTACCGTGATTTTCCATTGGTTTTGGTGTTGGGAGTTTGAAAGATTTGGTTTTTGTTAAAAAATAAAATGCATCCGAAGTCACAGCGGTATCCAAAGGTGCATCCTCCCAGGTATTTGGCAGTAATTCTTTTAAGCTGCGGGGTTCAAGAACAGCTCCTGATAAAATATGAGCACCTATTTGGGACCCTTTTTCAAGAATGCATACCCGCAACTCTATTTGTTGGGCCATGGCCAATTGTTTTAATTTGATTGCTGCAGACAAGCCTGCAGGTCCAGCACCTATTATCAATACATCGTATTCCATGGTCTCATAGGACATCGGGGTTACTCCATGTAAAATTATTTTTTAAGCAAACAACCAAGAAAACTACAAATATAGTATACTCAATTGAATAAGCCTACTACTTAAGGAATATATGAAACTTCTATTGGCTTGTGTTATGTTTTTCATCACTGATATCGTTCTAGCCACCAATGTAGATTTGATGCAAGTAGATCCCAACTCCAAACAATTTATTATTCAATTGGCCTCAAACCCCACCACAGGATTTCAATGGTCAGTGGTGCGCTATGATCATAAACTTCTAAGTCTAAGTAACAGTCAATTTCAAAAATCAAATACTAATCGTATAGGCGCAGGCGGACAAATGTTGTTTACTTTTCATGTAAAAAAAGTAAAAAAACTCCCAGCCTGTACCACAATTGGTTTTAAAAACGCCCGCACTTGGGAAGATACAGGCGGTTCTACAAAGACCATTAAGATTTGCTTTCACAAAGATTGATGCGTTTATAGGGTAGATATTTTGCTTGCCAAAATCTAGCTTCTATCAGTTGTTTTAAATCTGCATCTTGATTAATTTGAGCCTGACCTGATTCAATAGCACATTGCGCTACTGCCAATGCAATTGCTTTAGCCACAACCTGTGCCTCATCCAAAGAGGGGAGAAGTGGTAAAAAGCCATCTCGTTTGCTGGGCGCAAATTGACATAAGGCCGTGGAAGCCGCCAATATCATTTCTTTGGTTAAACGTTTGGCTGCAACTGCAATGATGCCTAAGCCAATGCCTGGAAAAACCAAGGCATTATTGCACTGCGCTATATGGATTAAACGCTCTTCATATTGAACTGGGGCAAAAGCAGTACCACTGGCGATAAGTGCTTTGCCTTTACTCCAAGCAATGGCATCAGCAGGATGGATTTCACATCTGTCATCAGGATTGGACAGAGGGAAAATAATTGGCCTCTCGCAATGGGTACACATACTTTCAATGATGTCTTTGGTAAAAGCACCCGGTTGGGCAGAGCACCCAATTAAAACGGTGGGCTTAACCTGTTCTATGGTTTCTTTAAGTGAAGGATTTGTTAGGTCCCAGGTTTGCAATTCTGATGGGTCTCGGGCATATGGCTTTTGTGCGTCAGTCAAAGAATCATCTGTGGTCAACAGCAACCCCTGCCTATCAATCAGCCAAAACCGTTGATAGGCTTCTTTTGGACTTAATCCCAGAGCAATAAGTGCATCAATTATTTGATCGCTGATGCCGGTACCTGCAGATCCTGCCCCAAAAACGATGAAACGTTGCTCATCTAATCTTAATTTAGTAACTTCTGTTGCAGCCAATAAAGCTGCCAAAGTAACTGCTCCTGTTCCTTGGATGTCATCATTGAAAGTACATAATTCATCTTGATACATGTCTAAAATTCGTCTGGCATTACCCCGTCCAAGGTCTTCCCAATGTAAAAAAGCATTTGGAAATTGTTTTTGTATTTCATCTATAAAAATTTTTAAAAAGGCATCGTAATCTTTTTGCGGTATACGTGGATGAGGACATCCTAAGTACATAGGATCATCCAATAGTGCTTGATTATTAGTGCCAACATCAAGAAATACAGGTAAGGTTCTGGTGGGATCGATGCCACCACATAGACTGTAAACCATCAATTTAGCAACCGGTATGTCCATACCGCCAATCCCTTGGTCCCCAATACCAAGTACACCTTCACCGTCTGTAACTACGATCAAATCTATTTCAGGATTTGTGCGGTTATGAATGATTTCTTCAATTTGATTTTTATCTGAGTGTGCAATGTATAAACCGCGGGGTTGTCTATATTCATGACTGTAGCGTTGTACTGCAGTGCCTACAATGGGTGTATAAATGATGGGGAGCATTTCACCCAAATAACAATTTATCAGTTTATAGAAGAGTATTTGATTTTTATCATGTAAATTATTTAAATAAATGTTTTGTTTCATTCGCGTGGAATAATTGCAAAACTGAAGGTAGGCGCGTGTTACTTGCTCTTCCAAACTTTCGATGCGGTAGGGCAATTTGCCCAGTAAACCAAATGCTTTTCTTTCTTCTGTTGAAAAAGCCGTGCCCTTGTTTAATTGTGGTATGGTTAATAAGGCTTTGCCATTGAGAGAGGTTTCAAGGGTCAGCACCCCCGACTTTTTATCACGAGTTAATTTAAAATCAAGCATGGGCTTCTCATTGGGTAGCGTTCATTGCAAAGCGATGATAATATCGGTTTTTTATAGGGTACATCAAGGGGTTCTGCATGATTAGGTACATGTTGTTGATAATAATGGCGCTGGGTTTAATATCTTGTTCGAAAAAAGATGAAAATTATTATCTAACCCACCCAGATGCTTTACAAAAGGCTCTGGAGCAGTGTCAAAAGCAAACCTCCATAACCCCCTCTTGTCAACAACTGGAAACCACTGGAAAAAAAATGAACGACCTTGCGCGTCAACTCCAGACAAACCCCCAAGCCTTTGGTATTAAGATTGTAAAATTACAGCATACCATTTTAAGTCAACAGGAGATGATAGACAAAAATAATGCACCTTCAGAGTTAAAAGCCAGCTTAAGCGCGAACAAAAAAGAGTTGTCTGATTTACTAGCCATAGTCAAATGGTTGGAGTCGCCTGAGAGTTAATCATGAAAATATTAATCAGTAATGATGACGGTGTTTTGGCACCTGGGATTAAAATTTTAGCCGACCAACTGGCAGCTGTTGCGAACATTGAAGTGGTAGCACCTGATAGAAATCGCAGTGGGGCCAGTAATTCTCTGAGTTTAAGTAAACCCATCCGCCTTAGAAAATTAGACAATGGATATTACAGCGTTGAGGGTACACCAACCGATTGTGTGCATTTGGCCTTAACAGGATTTTTTGAGACGCCTGCAGATATGGTAGTTTCTGGAATCAACGAGGGTGGCAATTTAGGAGACGATGTACTTTATTCTGGAACAGTAGCCGCTGCAATGGAAGGCCGTTACTTGGGTCTGCCTGCAATCGCTGTTTCATTGGTCGGTGACGAACATTATGATACAGCGGCCTTAATTGTAAAACAACTTGTTATGCGCCTGAGAATTGATACCTTGCCTTCCCAAACCATTTTAAATGTAAACGTACCTAATCTACCTATCAGTCAAATCAAAGGCATACAGGTAACTCGATTGGGTACACGTCATGGTGCAGAACCTCTGGTGAAAGATTCTGATCCCCGGGGTCGCCCTATTTATTGGATAGGCCCGGCAGGTCCTGAGGCTGACGCCGGAATTGGGACGGATTTTCATGCCATCAATGCGGGGTATGTTTCTATCACGCCCCTTCATTTGGATATGACGCATTATAAATTATTTGATCAATTATCAACCTGGTTACATGGCATGGCATTTAAAGTAGGTACAGATGAAAATTAAAAGTCTGCTTTGTAGTCTTTTGGTTTTGTTACTTTTTGGCTGTGCTGAAAGACGGGATCTAGCGCCAGTCAGTGAATTATCCAGTTGGTCTTTTTCTAGATTTAATAAAACACATAGGGTGCGCCCAAAAGAAACGCTGTATGCTATTGCCTTTCATTATGATGCCGATTATAGACAATTAGCTCACATTAATCATTTAAGACCGCCCTATTCATTAAGAATTGGGCAGGTGCTTACACTCCAAGGTTTGGTAAAAAAACACAGGTTTTTGCGCAGACAACCCCAAAAACAGGTCTATTTAAAACCTGTGCAACAACTCAAACCCAAACTCATCTACTCCACACCCATTCATAAATATTCTACTGGGTGGTTTTGGCCTGTTAAAGGACATGTAAGCACTTCTTTTTTTCCTAATCAGGGTAAAAAAGGCATAGATATTGCATCTAAAAAAGGGGAAAAAGTAGTTGCTTCTTCAGGGGGTGTCGTTGCTTACTCAGGAAGTGGATTGTCAGGTTATGGAAATCTAATCATTATAAAACATAACCATGAATTTTTAACGGCTTATGGAAACAACTCAAAAAATTTAGTTTCAGAAGGCCAACAAGTTAAAGCTGGGCAAGTGATAGCAGAAACTGGTATTGTAGATCATAAGTATTGGGGGGTTCATTTTGAAATCAGGCGAAGAGGCTTGCCTGTCAACCCATTGCTTTATTTACAAAGAGGAAGCAGGTGATGTCGTTTAAGAAGTAAAGGGATTATTTCTAAGCAAGCCAACATTGGCTAACATTAAAGGTGACACCATGCATCAGGAAGATGAACCGAGCAAAGACTTAGACATTAAGGATGAAGATGAGTTACTTGAACCTGAAGATGATCTTCTTTTAATAGATGATGAGGACTTAAAACAGGAAGAAGACGTACCTAATCTGAGTGATGAAGTTATTTTTTCCTCATACCCTGTTGGAAAGCATGCAAACAAAGCAATGGATGCCACCCAACTCTATCTTGGTGAAATAGG
Organism: Legionella sp.; assembly: GCA_013697625.1. Classification (GTDB taxonomy): domain Bacteria; phylum Pseudomonadota; class Gammaproteobacteria; order Legionellales; family Legionellaceae; genus Legionella. The sequence continues at coordinate 70,295 of JACCWN010000028.1, read as the reverse complement.
TTTTTCTCCCTTGCTCACTGCTGAGGAAGAGGTCCATTATGCTACCCTAGCTCTCAAAGGTGATGCGGCTGCTCGTAAAAAAATGATTGAGTCAAATCTGCGTTTGGTGGTAAAAATCTCTCGTCGGTATCTCAATCGGGGTTTGCCTTTGCTTGATCTAATTGAAGAGGGCAATTTAGGCCTCATGAAATCTGTTGAAAAATTTGACCCAACCCGTGGGTTTAGATTTTCAACCTACGCAACTTGGTGGATTAGACAAACCATAGAACGAGCCATCATGAATCAAACCCGAACCATACGGTTGCCCATTCATGTAGTTAAGGAGCTCAATGTGTATCTTCGAGCTGCTAGGAAATTAACCCAAATGCTGGATCATGAACCTTCCCCAGAAGAAATTGCTGATTTAGTAGATAAGCCATTGGAGGATGTTCAAAGATTATTAGGCTTAAATGACAAAGTGACTTCTGTCGATACCCCCATTGGATTTGATGAAACCAAATCTTTATTGGACACCATTGCCGACGAGAACAGCTTAAATCCAGCAGAGCTGTTAACAAATGAGAATTTACGCTTACACATAGAGACCATTTTAGATAAATTAACTGATAATCAACAACAAGTCATCGCAAGACGATTTGGTTTAAGAGGTTTTGATAAAACCACCTTAGAGGATGTGGGTAAGGAAATTAATTTAACTCGAGAACGGGTGCGACAGATTCAAGTTGAAGCATTAAAGAGTCTGCGAACCTTACTTGAGCGGGTTGGATTAACCCAAGAAGATTTATTCTAGGGGCCTAGGTGACTGCAGACTTAAATCCTTGCCAACAGGTTGCATACTCTTCTTGAAAGCTCGTAGAGTTCAACGCTTGGCTTGTGATTTGCCAAGGGTATCTGGATTCAAGCATAAAGGCTAGCGTATTGGTGTATTTCTCAGGTTTTAGAACCTGAGAAATACCCTGCTCATAACTGGTTTTATCCGGACCATGCGCTGTCATCCCATTATGAATACTAACACCCCCGACTAAAAACCCTTGGCTTTTTGCATCATATTGTCCTTTGATGAGCCCCATGAATTCATTCATGATGTTACGATGGAAATAGGGTGGCCTAAAGCTGTGTTCTGCTACCATCCAACGAGGTGGAAAAATTACAAAATCAAGATTAGCAAGTCCTATCGTTTCACTTTCAGAGGTTAATACCGTATAAATTGATGGATCTGGATGATCGAAGCTTACAGTGTTTATTGTGTTAAAAAGATTTAAATCATAACTATATGGGGCATAATTACCATGCCAGGCTACCACATTTAATGGAGAATGGTCGCTTTCACTTATCCATAAAGCATTGTGTTGTTTGCATATGGTCAAGTATTTATCAGGTCTTGGTTGTTCAAATTTTGCTACAGGATAATGAAAGTGTCTCGGGTTGGCTAAGCCATTGGCTCCGATAATGCCCAACTGCGGCAAAGTATAAGGCATACCAGCTTGCTCACATAGGTAGCCTTGCGCTTGTTTTCCAATGAGCTCCACTCTAAATTTAATGCCACGAGGAATGACCGCTATCATTTCAGGCTTGATTGTTAATGAGCCTAATTCTGTATGTAAGATGATTTCACCTTCATATGGAATAAACAATAATTCGCCATCATTATTTACAAAATAGGTAGTTTTCATAGAGGCTGAACATTTATAAAGATACACTTGAGCATAAGGATTGCCAGCAAAATGAAACAAACCATCAACAAAAGTTACAGGTTCAGAGCTTTGTGTTAGAAAAGGCGACCATCGCATAGGATTGGGTGAGCAAGGCCCGTCAAAATCTTGGATAAGCGTTTTATTATAGGGACGATAAGTCCCTTGAGCAACGCTAGGTAGGATCCTATAAGTCCATGTGTGTAAGTTGTGATGCCGAGGTCGTGTAAAGGCAGTACCACTGAGTTGTTCAGCGTACAAACCAAAATTGCACACCTGTGGTGAGTTTTGATCTCTAGGTAGGGCATGGTCTACAGCTTCTGTTTGGTGATGATTACCAAATCCTTGTAAGTACATGGCTCACTCCAGTTAGGCATGGTCTTGTTGATAGTGTAGATTGTTATTGTTCTTAGAACAATGAAGAATGAACAAACGCATATCCTTGGCTCCTTGGAAAGTTCGTATCAATACAAGAAATCGCTAATAGCAAATCAAGGTTCATTTTGAGTCTAGAGCAAGGTATAATCTTTTTCATATCAACAATCAATCATAGGTTAAGTTATGGCAGGTCATAGTAAATGGGCTAATATTAAATTCCGTAAAGGGGTACAAGATGCAAAACGCGGCAAAGTATTCACGAAATTGATTCGCGAAATTACCGTGGCTGCCCGTACAGGTGGTGCAGAAGAGTCTTCTAATCCTAGGCTAAGAGATGCCATAAAAAAAGCCCTAAATGCCAACATGAAACGTGACACCATTGACAATGCCATCAAACGCGGTGTTGGTGGACTAGATGGCGCTGACATGGTGGCTATGCGTTATGAAGGCTATGGTCCAGGGGGCATTGCAGTTTTGGTGGATTGTTTGTCTGATAATAAAAATCGCACCGTTTCAGAAGTAAGACATGCCTTCACCAAGCATGGTGGAAATCTAGGAACTGATGGCTCTGTAGCTTATCTTTTTGATAATCAAGGCGAAATTTTATTAGAAAAAGGACAATCAGAAGATGCAGTCATGGAAAAAGCCATTGAAGCTGGTGCCTCAGATGTAGCAATTGATGAAGAAGGACATTTGGAGGTCATCACCCCCGTCGAATCTTATCATGCAGTTCTAACCTCCTTACAACAAGCAGGGTTTGGGATAGAACAATCTCACCTAACCATGCGCGCCCAACTGCATATACCTATTGATTCAGAAACCACAGAAAGTTTAATGAAGTTAATTGATATGCTTGAAGATTTAGATGACGTGCAAGAAGTGTATTGCAATGCACAATTTTCAGAGCACCTGATGCAGGAATGACCATTATACTAGGCATTGATCCAGGCTCAAGGATTACTGGATATGGTTTGATAAGGGTGACAAACCAAGCTCTTGAATACATAGACAGTGGTTGTATACGTACATCCTTGCATCATGACTTGAGCCAAAAACTGATGCAAATTTACGAGGGGATTTGTCAACTGATGGAGACTTATTCACCTTCAGAAGTTGCCATTGAACAAGTATTCATGCATCAAAATCCAAATTCTGCCTTAAAACTTGGGCATGCACGAGGGGTAGCTATGGTAGCTGCGGCCTCACACCAGGTAAGCCTTTTTGAATATTCTGCAAGAGAGGTTAAACAAAATGTTGTGGGCTTCGGAGCTGCAGAAAAGGACCAAGTAGGTCATATGGTTATTCAATTGTTGGCTTTAAGCAGTGCCCCACAACAAGATGCCGCGGATGCACTGGCGATTGCAATTTGTCACAGCCATCAGCGCAATGGCTTATTAAAACGAAACACAAGGCGTAGGAGGTAAATTAGGATGATTGGATGGTTGAATGGCCAAATTGTTGATAAAAATCAACCAGGTAAGTTGGTTATGGACGTCAATGGCGTGGGATATGATGTTGAAACTTCCTTGAATACTTTTTTTCAACTGGATACTCTGCCTGGTACCATAGCACTTCATATCCACACAGTAGTTCGAGAAGATGCATTACTATTATACGGATTTTTGGAAAAACAAGAACGAGCTTTGTTTCGAGCCCTCATAAAAGTCAATGGTATAGGACCTAAAGTTGCAATGGCAATTTTATCTAGTATATCTCCCGCAGAATTCATCCAAAGCATTGCTCAAAATAATACGGGACTATTAATTAAATTACCAGGTATAGGTAAAAAAACCGCAGAACGTCTTCTGATTGAAATGAGAGACAGCATTAAACACTTTGCAAGTCCAGAAACAATCACCAATGAACACCATATCAATGGTGTCAGGAATCAACAAGAAGCCATTTCAGCGCTTGAAGCTTTAGGCTATAAACCACAAGAATCCTTCAAAGTCATCAATAAAATTGATGATGGAACTAAGACCTGTGAGCAGTTAATTCGAGAAGCGCTCCAAATACTAAGCAGACAATATTAGGGGTAAAACAATAATAGGGCTTGTTAACACTTGCTCTCCTCGCCGAAGAGAGCATTTGTCAACAAAACCTTGAATAAGCCAATTTCTAGGCCTTAATAAGGGCTGGGCTTATTATCAAAAGGGGTGGGGGTGTATGAAACTTGCGCCTTTTCTTTGACAGAATCAGCCGGAGTGCCTAATTGATACATTTGTTGAAGTATTGCTTGTTTATCGTTTGGGGATAAGGTGATGTTTGCTGCAAGCTTATCCTTGGGCAAGCGATGACGTAAATAATTTTGAATATTAGGACGCATATTTAATGGGGCGTGATTTGCTAAGGTATAAATATCATCGCTTGTAACTTGTCCTTTATTTTTTAGGTTATTGAGTTCTTCTTTATATTGTTTTGTCTGTTGTGTCACTACATTATTTTGCACTTGCGGGGTGGCTGTTTTAGCAGGTGTCATATTAGGTGTTGGGCTTGCTGATGGTTTTTGAAGCGCATTGAGTTGATTTATTATATTATTACGCTCTAAATTGAGATTTTGTAAGCTTTGATTAATTAGCTGGCCCCTTTGGAGATTTTCGTCTCGTCTGGTTTTTAAAGCAGTCGCTTGCATGTTGATAGGCATGAATTCTCTAGCTTGATGATGTTCAGCAAGATTGCGGATACTTAAAAGTCCAAGGACAGGTCTATTGCTTACAAATAATTGACGTGCCTCATCTCTTTGTTGCTGATTATCTTTTATAGAATTCCAATCTTGACCCTCTTGAAGAAGATAAGATTGTCCATCCATTTGGACCATTTTTTTATAGGTAGGATGATCTTTTCTCAGTACGAAGGCTGCGTCTTTAAAAGATTGAACCTCTTCTCCCAATTCATTTACAAGATAGCGTTCGTTTCTTGGAACAGCCGATACTCCCCGTATTAATAGTGAAATTTCATTTAATAAAATCTCCGATGAACTAGCCTCGGATTGCTGAGATAATTCATCACTGGCAGAATGAAAGGGGGAAATCTTATCATGTAATCTTTGTATCATACTTTCAGAAGCTTCTTCATCTAAAGGCTGATTATCCAGTAACTCGGCGTCAGCTAAGACTTCATCTATTACAGCATATTTATCAGTTAACAATTGCTTTTTCTCGTCTATTTCTAAAGCTTCCAGGTCTATTTGTTCCATTTCAGCTTGAGTTTCCAGCCTTTGTTGGGTGAGTTCTTTGATTGCAGCATCATAATCATTAAGACTGTATTGCAAATTGTCTTGATGGGATTTGGGTGTTGCATGCTGAGCTCCCTGATGTAATGAAGCATTTTGCTGAGCAATTATCTCTAGCTGCTGATTGTGTTGCTCAAATGACTTGTCTTCGGTATACCACAAAAACAACAAAGCCTTTAATCGCTCCATTAGAACATTATGCTGAATAACCAATCTTTGTTGTTCTTCTAACATAGCGGTTTGAAGCTCTGCTTGCATCATTGCTTCACTTTCTAACACTTTACCCGCGGGAGATTTTAAAAAGGCAACCACTTGTTGGGCATTATTAAGTCCAAATTGACCTAAATCGACTGTGGACATAGAGGAATCAGAAAAAAATTTGTCTTGAACCCATGTTTCTAGTGAGAGATCGGCGTGTTTACTTACATTTGCAGCTGAGGCCATAATAAACCTAAAATTGTATAAGAAATAAATTAATTTTACATTAAATGGATTATTTAATCCATACCCGGGGTTTTGTTGTGTGATACAAAAAGCCACCTTTATGACATTCAATTCATGTACTAGTAGAAACTTTACAGTACAAGTGATAAAATGGATTAAATATAAACAGGGATTCATGCATGATTAGTTATTGCGGTTACATTGCCTTAGTCGGTAGACCAAATGTAGGTAAATCAACACTTTTAAACAAAATTTTACAACAAAAATTAAGTATCACCTCAAAAAAACCACAAACCACCCGCCATAGTATTTTAGGGATTCAAAATAAGGGTGAGCACCAATATATTTATGTAGATACCCCAGGCATTCATCTGGGCTCCACCAAAGCCATGAATCGCATGATGAATAAAACGGCTATTCGCGTGTTGCGTGATGTGGATGTCATTGCTTTTTTAGTGGATGGAACACATTGGAAAGAAGAAGATGAGTATGTATTAAGTTTAATTAAAAATACCAAAGTTCCTTGTCTGCTTGTAGTGAATAAAGTGGATAAAATTGGAGATAAAGATCAATTGCTTCCCTGGATTGAACAAATAAGTCAGCTTCATGAGTTTGCAGCAATCATGCCTTTATCAGCCAAAACCGGTGTTCAGGTGGACACTTTTCAAGACAAACTCACCGCTTTTCTCCCGGAAGGCCCTCATTTATTTCCAAAAGATCAGTTGACAGATCGTCCTGTAAAATTTTTGTGCTCTGAATTGCTACGTGAAAAAATATTTCGTTTTTGTGGTCAAGAATTGCCATATTCGGTGACCGTGGATATTGAATCTTTCAAAGAAGAACCAGAACTGGTACGTATACACGCCCTGATTTTAGTAGACAAAGAAAATCACAAACGCATGATCATTGGAGATAAGGGCCAAAAATTAAAAGAGATGGCAACCAGCGCCCGATTGGATATGGAAAAGCTTTTAAACAAAAAGGTGTTTTTGCAGTGCTGGTGCAAAATAAAATCGGGTTGGTCAGATGATGTGCGCATGTTAAAGCAATTGGGCTATGATTAGATCCCTTGAAGCATTGGTTTTACATAAACAATGGCAGGGTGATACCAGTGCCAGAGTCAGTTTGTTTACACGAGAATCTGGGCTGGTTCATTGTTTTTGCAAGGCAGGCCGAACGCCTAAAAAGCAAGCTTTGTTACAGGCTTTCGGTCCTTTATGGATATCCCTAAATGAGCGTTACGAGCCTGCTTATATTCAAGCTGTTGAAAGTCGAGAAAGCCCAATGGAACTCTTGGGAGATGCTCTTTTGTCTGGATTATACATAAATGAGCTTTTGTATTATTCTTTAAGCGCTATGAATCCTGAACCTGAGCTGTTTGATGCTTATATGGTTACCTTGAAAAGTTTGGTTTTATCTGAGCACAGAACCTCTATTGAAGTCTTATTGCGTCGTTTCGAATGGATTTTGCTAAGCGTTTGTGGCTATTCTTTTTCATTGACTCAAGAGGCTAAAACAGCAGCTTGTATTCTCCCCAATGCATATTATCAATTCATTGCCGGCGAAGGATTTGTATCCGCAACCCAGGGGATTCCCGGTTCGCATGTGATTGCCTTAGCAGCTGGGAATCTCGGTGAAAGTAAATTTCTGCATTCAGCAAAAATGATTATGCGGCAAGCCATTGATCATCTTGTAGGAGGACGTGAAATTAAAGCACGTGCCTTGTATAGGATTTGAGATTACTTCATTAATCACTCGGAACCGCAATTATTGAGTCTTTTTTTTTAAAAAATTTCTTATCATAATTCTGTTCACCTTTTTTAAACCGGGTGATTTCACCAAAGCTTATAAAAACAAGCCAGAGCTTATTGCTAAGGCGCTCAACAGGTGAAGCCATTTGCTCAGGGAAATAAAAATGATAAAAATGATGCACGTGCAATATAATAATGCTTTATATAAACATTATTTAGGCTTTATAGATGCATTAAAAAAACACCCATATTTTTAAGAACATTGCTATGATAGATGATCCAATAATGATCCAAGTTAATCTATAGTAGTTGTAATTTTAATTGCATTTATGATAGCATCCTCGGCTAATTATTTACTGCTATGTGCAAGTAATGGATGGTCTAATAAAGCCACTTAATTAAAATAAAGGATTATGTTAATGAGCTCTGACAAAGGCTTTAGCTGTTCAAAAAATATGTTATTTAAGCCCTTATGGACAACAAAAACATTTGTCACGGAAAACGAAGATTATTTTAATCCAGACTGTATTGTTATACCTGCTTTATATCTGCGACACCAAAGCCCCTTAAAATTAGATAACCTTAAGCTGATTTCATGTTCAATCATTGAATTGAAAAATGAGCTTTCTTTTGCAGAAATTCTGAATATATGTGAAAATTCAATCAACCCTCATATCGTTTTTATTAGTGAATCAGGTTGGTCTAACCCGTATTATGATGAGGAACATGGACTTTTTTTACAATGGTTACAATCATTGAGTCTTGTGATTAAACTCAAATTATCTCTCGTTGTATTAAACGCAATACGTGGACCTAATAAAACTGCTGTTACTAATCCTGTTGATGCTGTTTATCTTGGTCTTATACAAAGTTTTGCCAAAGAAAATCCAAATATGCACATTAATAATTGTGTAATTTCAGACCTAACTATTGATGTACTATCCAGACTTAATGATCTGGAAAAATTAACTGACAAGTTATCACCAATATTTCTTACTCAAGGTAGTTACTCTTTTATTGAATTTGTACCAATCAAACTCTCTCAGTATTTAAAACCTCGCGGATTTAAGACTAAAGGATTTTATTTAATTTTAGGAGGCAAGGGTGGTTTGGATTTGCAGTTAGCAATATATTTATGTCAAAATTATAAAGCTCAGATCATTTTATCCAATAAAAATAAACCTACACAAGAGTTGATTGACAAATTTAAAGGTCTCAGTGTGATTTTTGAGCAGCACAATCTGAATTGTGAGCAATCATTAATCGAATTAACTCGAAAATATACTCGCATAGATGGTATCATTCACTCGGAACTGGTCCTTGATGATTCTTCACTAAGGGCAATGTCACAAGAAAAGTTAATACATGTTTTGGCACCTAAAGTTAAAGGAACAATCCATCTAATTAAAGCTTTAACAAAGCATATCCCAGATTTTGTAATGTTTTTCTCTTCCGTTCACTCTTTTATCGCTACAAAAGACCAAGCGAATTATTCCGCTGCCTGTTTAACTCAAGATGCCCTCGCACATCTGCTAGAAAATTCCTCTGATATTAAGACCCATATCATTAACTGGGGATACTTAGGTAATAATGAGGTGGTTACTAATGATTTCCATCATGAAAGGATGGGATATAAAGAAATTAGTTCTATAAGTACTGAAGAATGTCTTGTGGTCATTGAGCAGTGTCTGCAAGAGAACATCAATCAAGTACTCGTAATGAAGGCTTCTGAGAAAGCCCTCCAAAATATGGGGCTCGTTGAAACAAAATTGGTAAGGCCACACCAAAAAAAGAGGCTTCTTCCCCTATTTAATCATGCTCAAGAAAAAATTTTTCACAATAAAATATTGATGGATATTTTAGCAAATTATGCTAGACAACAATTTCATCAAATACGAATACCTCGAAGCTTAGCTCCAAAATTTGAGAAATTAGGGGAGGCACTCACACACATTGAAAGAGCATCTTCACCTACGCGTGGGGAAATACTCAATCATTATCCTGAATTAAGGGGTCATTTAGATTTATTTGATAAATGTACAGAAAATCTACCCTCAATACTAAGTGGTGACATTTGTCCTTTATCCATTATGTTTCCTGAGGGTAGTTTTTCTTTGGTAGAACCCACCTATCGAAACAATCCGGTATCAGATTACTATAATCAATGCATTTCAGCTGCAGTTAAACTCTATATCAAGCGAACTGCTCAAGATGGAAAAACAATACGTATACTAGAGGTTGGCGCCGGTACAGGCAGTACCAGTGAGAAAGTACTCCCTCAATTGATCGGAAAAGCAGTGCGTTATGCCTATACAGATATTTCTTTGGCTTTTCTAAAAAAGGCCAAAGAGGAGTTCTCTAAATATGATTTTATAGACTACGAAATTTTCAATGTTGAATGTCCTGAAAAAATAACTCCTTTTGATATTATATTGGCTACAAATGTTATTCATGCCACTAAAGATATACAAAAAAGTGTTGATAATCTATTTCATGCACTCAAAGATGATGGAGTATTGATATTAAATGAGATGACCGAGAGGCACGATTATGCAACGCTAATCTTTGGACTGACGGATGGATGGTGGCTGGACCAAGACTCGATAAGAATACCTTATACACCATTACTTGATTTGGAAGCTTGGGAAATTGTTCTGCATAAAGCTGGGTTTAGTCATATTTATAATCACGGTGATTATGGTCAACACATCATTGAAGCTCATAAGGAAAAAAACATACATTTTGTAAAAGTATGCCAAGATAATGAACAAGCAAGCTTACTTTAGAGTCAAAAGTCTTGTGTTTTGATAGACGGGGAACTGGATGCCATTAAAGCCTAATTATAAATCAACTGGATTCATTGCAACACTTTTTGAACGCTCATTAAAGGAACCAGAGTTTGTTGCCTTTACCTTATTAAATAATCAGGGTGAACAACTTGAAAGAATTACCAATATTAATCTTCATAAAAAAGCACTGCTTATAGCTTCAGAAATTCAAAATAAAGTCTTAGGAGGTGGGAATATATTATTACTTTTTAATAAAAATAGTGATTTTATAAAAGCCTTATTTGGGACCTTCTATAGTGGCTATGTTGCGGCTCCATTTCCTGCCCCTCATTCTTTCGCACAAGATACCTACATTAAAAATTTACTAAAAGCCATTGCGAACACGGATGCTAAAGCGATACTTACGACACGAAATATTGTTACTTTGTTAGAGAATATGGTTCTGAATGGGTTTGACTTAGGGTCAATCAAATTCCTTATATATGATGAGTTTAAAACAAATAACAAACTATCTGAGCCGGAGCTTGAGATAGGAAAGAACTCAGGGGCCTTGATTTTGCATACATCGGGTTCCTCAGATGAAGTTAAAGGTATTTTACATACTCATGATGATCTAATCCAACACTCAAAACAGATACAAACTGGTTTTGGTTTAACAAAAGACAGTTGCTCATTAAATTTGGTACCTCTTCATCACTATATGGGTTTATTTTATGGAATATTGCAGCCCTTTTATTCGGGTGTTTCAGCCTATGTAAACTCCGAAACAGACCTTGCTTTTAAACCAGTTGCCTGGTTAGAGGCAATTTCAAAATATGGCATAACCTATACTGGCGGCCCTGCGTTTTTTTTTGAAATGTGTGTCATGCTAACCACTGACTTTATTCCAGAAAATTTAGACCTGTCAAATTGGTCCGTAGCCTATATGGGTGCTGAGCCACTTAGTCGTGAAATCTTCAAGGCCTTTGGTGCGAGGTATAGCCCCTTTGGTTTTAATAGCTTGTCAATGCATCCTTGTTTCGGTATGGCAGAAATCCCATTGATAAGTACTGGCAGTATTGGGGATGTTGATAGACTGTGTCGAGATGAGAACAAACAATCACTTGGTTTACCCAAACGAGAATATCCCCGTCATGATGGTTTATTAGAGGTTGCTACCAGCGGAAGAATACTAGATGCGATTGAAATCCAGATAGTTAATATAGATACACACAAAGTATGCAAAGAAGGGGAAATTGGCGAGATATATGTTTATAAGGGTGTTGCAGGTCATGCTATAAAGAATGGAAATAACTACTCGAGCTATGACAGATGTATAAACAATAGAATTTATTTTAAAACAGATGATATCGGTTATAAAAAAGCCGAATTACTGTTTGTCCTTGGCAAAATAGCAAACAAAGAACAAGCTAACAAATCTAAAGAAGAGCCCCTTTTTTTTGATAATAAAACCATTGTAAAGCACAGAGAATCCAATGAAATGGCATTGGTAACACAGCATGAACCAATCGCTGTAATAGGATTAGCAGGTTTGTTTCCTCAATCCGATGATTGTACCAAATTTTGGGATAATCTTGAAAAAGGCAACAATATGATTTCTGAAATTCCTAAGAACCGTTGGGATTGGAAAGAAATCGATGGTAGTCCGGATAACCAAAATAAGAAAACTGATATTAAATGGGGTGGTTTTATAAACGATATTGAGGCATTTGATGCTTCTTTTTTTAATATATCGCCCAAAGAAGCCCAACTTATGGATCCAATGCAGCGGAAGTTACTTCAGGTTGTTTGGCAAGCAGTTGAAGATGCGGGATACCGAATGAGTTATTTTTCGGGAAAAAAAATAGGTGTTTTTGTCGGAATTGGAACCTTTGATTACTTACAGCTCATTTTAGAAAATGATTTATTTACACATGCCTATGCTTCAACGGGTCTTGTGCATTGTATGGCATCCAATCGTATTTCCTATTTGTTTAATTTCATAGGCCCCAGTGAATCAGTGGATACTGCTTGCTCCTCTTCCTTGGTTGCCTTACATCGCGCAGTTGGTCTAATGAGAAACAATGAATGCGAAATGGCAATTGTTTGCGGTGCGAATATTTTATTAAGTTCAAGTGTCTATGTGGCACTTTCGAATGCGAATATGCTTAGTAGGACTGGACAATGCCGTACTTTTGATGATTCGGCAGATGGATACGTCAGAGGAGAAGGCATAGCGGCTATTGTGTTAAAAAAAATGAGTGCATCCATTGCGGATACTGATCATATTTATGGATTAATTAAAGGGATAGCTGTTAACCATGGTGGCCATACGAACTCTTTGACGGCCCCAAATCCATTTGCACAAGCAGAAGTTATTAAAGATGCATTAAAAATGGCATCTTTTGATGTAGATACTATCAGTTATATTGAAACCCATGGGACGGCCACATCTCTAGGCGATCCTATAGAAATAAATGGTCTTATGTTGGCTTTTAATACTTTAACCACCTGTCCTGATAAAATGGTTAAACCCCATTGTGCTTTGGGATCGGTTAAAACAAATATAGGACATTTGGAGGCTACTGCAGGACTTGCAGGGGTGATTAAAGTATTGCTGTCCATGCATTATAAAAAAATTCCAGCGCACTTACATTTATCAGTACAGAATAAAAATATTAATCTAGACAATAGTCCATTTTATTTCGTTGGTGATACCACTGCTTGGGAACCACTAAAAGATAAGAATGGAGATGACATTCCAAGGCGTGCAGGTATTAGTTCTTTTGGTTTTGGCGGTGTGAATTCACATGTTGCTATAGAAGAATATGAAACTCCTCTTCAATCTTATCCCTTAAATGTTGATTCCAATGTCTTTATTTTTTCGGCAAAAACAGAAAATGCATTGAAGTGTTCTATAAAACGGTATTGTGATTTTATCGAAAAAAATAGTTCAATCTTAAATCTTACTAACTTAGCTTATACCCTACAAGTTGGTAGAGAGCCATTTGATTACAGATTGGCTGTGATTTCTAAGGATGTAAAATATTTATTGGAAAAATTGACCGGGTTTTTAAGTAATGAAATGGATTTTTTGAAAAAAAATTCAAGTTCTATTTATTATGGACAAGTTAAAAATGGATTAGCAAACATTATTTTTAACTCGAATGATAAAGGCATCAACGATTTAGAAAAAAAATATTTAAGCAGCCGTAACCTTATCTATCTGATTCAGCTTTGGATTTTAGGTGCAGACATCAAATGGTATGAACTTTACACTATAAATAGTCAGGTTCAAAGGATATCCCTGCCAACCTATCCCTTTGAAAAAATTTATCACTGGATACCCCAAATAGAAAAAAAAGAATTCAATCATGTCGAAAACACGCTTAAAGATACCTATGATGTGAATTGGTATGAAATGCCTTTATCGAACAAATGTGAAGTTGAGGTTGAGGTTGAGGAACTTATTTATATTCTATTTTGTGATACTCAGGGTATCAGTCAGAATTTTCATGAACACTTACTCAAGAATAACATTCAGGTATATAAAATATATTATAAGGGTGCTAGCGACCATACGGATAGGCGCTATGTCATTGATCCTGAAGACAAAGCAAACTACCATAAAGTTTTTGATGATATTAAAGCAAGATCGAAAAGTAAGACTCTTTACATTATTAACTTTTGGCCTCTTGATTTTACAACATCGCAGACTTTGCCATCATCTGCTGAACTCTATGACAGTTATCGCTTTGTATGCCAAACAGCTTTAAATCAGATCCAGTTCATTGTCTCACTGCAAAAACAGTTGACAGTGCATTTGTGGATTGTCTGCGCCAATGTACAAAAAATAAAAAATGATATCATTAATTTAAGTTGTGCTCCTTTATGGGGAATGGCAAAAACCTTATTGTTGGAGCATCCCTCCATATTTAGGTCAATCATTGATTTAGATTTAAATGAAAAAATACCCAATGACACGTTATTTAAAGAAATAAATAGTTTGTCAGAAGAGGGTGAAGTAGTTTATAGAAAAGGCATTCGTTACATTCCTCGACTTGTACCCAGTATTGTTGAAAGCAGCAAAAACATAAAAATTAATCCCAATGGCGTTTATCTTATTACAGGTGGGCTCGGCAGTTTGGGGCTATTGGTGGCGGAGTGGTTGTCATCTTTCAAAGTGAAAAAAATACTTCTACTTAGCCGACAAGCTTTGGTACCAGGTCCAAAACAAGCAGTTATTCAAGAGATTGAAAGCCGTGGCACAGTAGTTGAAATTATTCAAGCAGATGTAACAAATTTAGCTAAAATGAAATTTGTTAAAAATAAATATATTAAAGGTAATGAATTAAAAGGAGTATTCCATCTAGCAGGTTACTACCAAGAAAATACATTACAAAATATGAATTTTGATGAATTTGAGCTTGTGGTTTCATCAAAGATTCAGGGAATATGGATTTTGAATGAAGTGTTTAAGGTATGTCAACTAGATTGGTTTGTGATGTTTTCGTCCGCCGCATCAGTTTGGGGAGCCGCGTCAGGCGGGCATTATAGTGCCGCAAACTATTTTTTAGATGCATATGCCGATTATTGTGAAATCAATAACCTTCCGGCTATCAGTATCAGTTGGGGAGGAATGTGGGAAACCAGTGGGATAATACCTAAAAATAAAGAAGAGTATTTTAAATCCATTGGAATTAAAACAACCCCAGTGAAGGAAGGCTTGCATCAATTAGAATCCATAATGAACTCACAGTGTCGAAAAAAAGTAGTGGCACCAATGGATTGGACCTTATTTTTAGAAGTGATGAATATGCAACGAAAAAGGACTTTATTTGAACGACTTAATGCTAATTCTGGGCCTGGTGAGTTTGAATCTATTGACAATCCTTTTATTTCTCAATTGTACACCTATACCTCAAACAATCAAAAGCGCGACTTCATTCTAAACGAACTTAAAAGTCTATTGAAAAATATTTTAAGCATTGCTGAAGAATGTGATATAGAAAAAAACAGGGGTTTTTTTGATTTAGGGATGGATTCTTTAACCTCCATTGATTTTAGAAATAAACTCAATAATGTTTTGGGAATTAAAATTACAACAACGACTTTATTTGAATGCAACACCTTGCAGTTGTTGTCAAAATATTTATTAATTACTTATTTTCAAGAAAATAATGAATTAGAGGATGACATAGCAGAAAATAAGTCCGATTTAGGAGATGTATCTGCATTTGATAATATTGAAAAAAACGAGTTATTAAAATTTTTGGAGTCAGAAATAGAAATTCATTAAGGAAGATTTATGAGTATAGACACAGACGCATATGAAAATGAATTAATAAAAAAATCCATATTAGAAATTCGAAAGTTAAAAAGGGAGTTGTTAGATATAAGGTCAAAAAAAACAGAGCCAATTGCTATTATTGGAATCGGTTGTACCCTTCCTGGTGGTGTATCTAGCCCTGAAGAATTATGGAAATTTATTTCTGATAAAGGTGATGGGATTAGAGAACCCATTAAACAAAGATGGGATCTGACGAATATTGCAAAGGTGGATTACCATAAGAACTTTTTTAAGGGCGGTTTCATTTCCAAGGATTTTTCTAAATTTGATCCTATGTTTTTTGGGATACCCCCCAAAGAAGCCAATTATTTAGACCCCCAACACCGCCTTTTTTTAGAAGACAGTTGGAAGGCATTGATCAATGCTGGTTTGGACCCAAAAAATATAAGTGGCAGTAACACCGGCGTATTTTGTGGGATCACCAGTAACGAATATTTACATATAATGTTAAGTGAATTACGTGAAGAAGAGCTTAACCCCTATATAACCTCAGGAAATTGTTTAAATTTTGCAGCTGGTCGTGTTTCTTATATTTTAGGAGTCCATGGCCCCTCATTAGCGGTCGATGCCGCCTGTTCTTCTTCTTTAGTTGCTATCCATATGGCCGTACAAAGTTTAAGAGCACAGGAATGTGATATGGCAATTGCTGGTGGCGTCAGTTTAATGTTGATGCCCCAAACATTTTTGTTATTAAAAAACGGAAACATGCTATCGCCCGATGGTCGTTGTAAGACCTTTGATGACAGTGCCAATGGGTATGCTCGAGGCGAGGGTAGTGGCGTTGTGATTTTAAAACGGCTATCAGATGCTGTTCATGACGGAGATAGAATTTATGCAACCATTAAAAATATTTTAGTCAAACATGATGGAAAAAAGAGTGGTTTGACTGTCCCGACTTCTGCTTCACAAAAAATGTTATTTCAAGAGACCTTATTAGGAACGGATGTTAGAGCTCAAGATATCTCTTATAGCGAAGCTCATGGGACCGGAACATTCTTAGGGGATCCCATAGAACTCGAGTCTTTAAATGCTGTGTATGGAAAAGGACGTTCAAAAAATGAATCGCTAAATATCAGCTCAATCAAATCTAATTTTGGACACTTAGAGGCTGCAGCTGGCGTTGCTGGATTGATCAAGGTTGCACTATCCATTTACAATAAAAAAATTCCTGCACATTTCTCCCTTGATAGATTAAATAGTAATTTTGATTGGGAAAATAGTAACCTCAACGTGGTTACTGATATTTTAGATTGGCCAGAAAATAAAAAAATGATTGCAACAGTGAGTGCTTTTGGAGCCAGTGGTATAAACGCTCATGCTATTTTAGAGGATGCGCAAGTTCCTATGAGAGAGGATTTTCTTGCAAGAACTCAAACGATTGCAGCCCCGATATTTAAAAAGATAACCTGTTGGTACAAGTCATTTGAACACTCTGAATCCAAGGCTATTTCAAACAAGGATTTATTTAAAAAGGATTACCCCTTTATAAATGCAACTTATTTGATTTCATTAGACATCGATTCTGTGCCGACCATCAGGGAGCATAGAATTTTTGATACAATTGTGTTAACTGGCTCAATATATCTAGATATAGCACTGACCATAGCAAAAGAGTTACTTGGGGAAAAATACTTGCAACAATTTTCTTTTGGCAATGTTACTTTATTAAAACCCATCTTGTTCCAGGAACAATGTGTAGATCTTCGAGTAACTTTCGAAATGCTTGATTTTATCAATCAAAATGTAGCTTATCGCATAAAAATAGGCCCGCAAGTGGACGATGATAAGGATTCGCTCTATGGAAGTATAGACATTCAAAAAAACGATGGTTTACCATTAAAACTGACTTGTGATTATATTGATAAGTGCATTGGTGATAGTAAAGAAATATGTAACAAACATGATTTTTACAACAATTTTTGGGGGAAGACATTCACCTTAGGAGAACCCTTTCATCTATTTGATAAAATATGGCGAAATGATGGCATGATGGCTGTTGGTTTATGTCGCCCCAAAGACTTTTTAAACCGAACGAATGGCTACGGTCTGAATCCAGAGTCATTGCTAGCCTATTTAACAGGGTTACTATTTAAGGCAGCGCTTCCTTACAATAAGATTGTTGAAATGAATTTACAAGACAAAGCAGTCATCGGCTCAGGGTATGATTCCTGTGTGTTCTATGAAAGTTTAGTAAAAGACGAATTATACGTTGTAGCTGAAATAAAAAAACGATCTGATGATGGTTACCATTATAACGGTGATGTCATTATGCTTGATTTAGAGGGCAATGTTCTTTGTAAAATGGTGAATATTGCCTTTCAGGCCATAGCACGAAATTCTATCCCTCAAATTTCTAGTCCACCAAAAAATGCCAATTTAGCGGGTAAACATGTTGGAGTGCATCCAATATTAGGAGATACATTCTCAAAAATAAAAGACTGGACATTGTCTACCGAATTAGAATACGAATCCTATCCTTTAATTGGCGACCATCTGACCTTTGATTATGCTTTGTTTCCAGCGCTTGGTTATATTGACTTAGCCATTAAAGCAATTAAAAAACTAGATCCTGAATATATCTTCACAATGATAGAGGATTTAAAAATAGCTCAACCCATTATGTTACATAAAGGGGATAAATATAAGATAAAAACCTGGGTGGATAAATTATCGGCGCAAGACTATGTCTATAACATTCATGCTTATTCTGCAAAGAAGAATATCATTAATAAAGAGTGGGGATTAAGTTCTAGTGCTAAAGTAACCAATCTAACCCAAATTCCTGAAAAAGCATTAACCTTTGATCCTGAGATTGTCAAAACCTATCCTATAAAATATAGCACCAAAGAATTTTTTAATTTATTTTGGAATGATGATTTTATTTTAGGCAATAGCTATCAGTTCATGGAAAATATTTGGCGAAAAGAATTTGAGGCGATTGGAGTGATTAGAAATTTTGAGAACTATAAGAAAAGAATTGGTATATCAGAACTCACAGGAAGCTTTTTACAAATCTATATGTCACTGCCTTTGGCAATGGCTGCCATTCCAAATCAATACATAGAAAAAGCTAAAAAAGAAGAAGCTACTTGCATTGCTACATCCGTCAAACGGTTTGTTATTTATAATGATGGTGGGTTGGAGCAATATAAAGAATTATGGGCTCATGTTCAATTAGCGGATAAAGAATCACTGGATGATAAGTGGATTACTGACTTTAAATACTACAATGAAAAAGGAATTTTGGTAGCAAAAGTGGATGGAGTTGAATTTCATATTATGAAAAAAGAAGCGCTTGAACTCTTAAAAACATCCATGGAAAATTTTGAAATCAGCAAGTCTGATAAACCAACCGATGTGTTTGCCTTTTTGAAAGCTGAAATTAGTGAAATAGTCGGGATTGATGTGGCTCATTTAAATGATGATGTTCATTTAGGTGAGTTAATGGATTCAATCATGGCCCTTCATTTAAGGGTAAGAATAGAAAAAAATCTAGCGATATTGCTGCCTTTAAGTATCATTGCGCAAACTAAATCAGTGAATCAACTGGTTTCTGAAATTATGATGCGATCGGGTGGAATATAGAGGTTTTTGTAGTTGCTTTGTTAGGGATATAACGAATGGGTAAAAGAGGCAAAGAAGTTGCTATAGTGGGCATGTCTTGTAGATTTCCTGGTGCTAAAAACTACAGTGAATTCTGGGACAATCTAATTCAAGAGGTGCATA
This sequence comes from Legionella sp., assembly GCA_013697625.1. GTDB lineage: Bacteria > Pseudomonadota > Gammaproteobacteria > Legionellales > Legionellaceae > Legionella. The sequence continues at coordinate 50,955 of JACCWN010000028.1, read as the reverse complement.
GCGTTTCCGAAATACCCGCGGATAGATGGGATTGGCGAGATTACATCGATGTACCTAACACTAGGTTAAATAAAACCAATATCAAATGGGGAGGATTTATCGAGGATGTAGATAAATTTGATCCCCTTTTTTTTAAAATTTCGCCAATAGAAGCCAATTACATGGATCCACAACACAGGCTTTTTCTCGAAGAAGCTTGGCATGCGATTGAAGATGCTGGATATAATCCAAAAAGTTTGGCCGGAAGGAAAATTGGTGTTTATGTCGGCGTATCTAAAAATGATTATGCAGAGTTAATGAGAGAAAACAAAGCGTCAATCATTTCATTTTTATCGACGGGTACGGTGCATTCAATCATTGCTAACCGTGTTTCTTATCTATTAGATTTTACTGGAAAAAGTGAGGTGGTTGACACTGCCTGTTCCAGTTTTATGGTTGCACTGAATAATGCGATTAGGGATATCCAACTTGGTGTTTGTGAATCAGCTATCGTGGGTGGGGTTAATGTTATCCTTACACCAACCATGTACATCTCTCACAGTAAATCCGGGATGTTATCTAATGACGGCATCTGTCGTTCTTTTGACGAAAATGCAAATGGATATGTTCGAGGGGAGGGAGTGGGCGTTGTCTTTTTGAAACCTTTAAACCAAGCTCTGCAAGATGGAGATACCATTTGGGGAATCGTAAAGGGGATTGCAGTAGGCCATGGAGGTCGAGCTAATAATTTGACTGCCCCTAAAGTTTCTTCACAATCAGCAGTTCTACGCGCAGCACTTGAAGATGCAAATGTAGACCCAGCTTCTATTGGTTATATTGAAGCGCATGGAACAGGTACATCCTTAGGCGATCCCATTGAAATAGAAGCCTTAAAAAATGTATATCAATCTGTTTCATTGGATAAAAAAACAAGTTGTGGTATTGGATCAGTTAAAACCAATATTGGTCATTTGGAGAGTGCATCAGGTGTAGCTGGATTGATAAAAATATTACTAGCTTTTAAGTACAAAATCATCCCCAAAATGCTTCATTTTAATAAGCTTAACCCATATATAAAGCTTGAAGATAGTCCATTTTATATCCTTGAAAAAAAAACCCAATGGCTGCATACGAAAAAGAATGGAAAAAACATTCCATTACGGGCAGGACTGAGTTCCTTTGGTATGGGAGGAGTCAATACACATGCGATCCTAGAAGAACCTCCTGTCATCAATCAGGTTCATGATGAAGTTCTGACAAAAGCTATAATACCTCTTTCTGCTAAAACAAAATCTCAATTAAAAGAGTACGTCTGCACGCTTTTGGATCATATTAAGACTCATGACGATATTTTGATGAGTGAATTATCTTATACTTTGATGTATGGGCGTGAAGCAATGGAATCTCGAGTAGTATTTATTGCAAATAATTTGAATCACTTACAAACTATTTTAAACGGTTATATTGATTCAAAAGACATCCAATCTGTTATATTATTTGACAGTAAGGACAAGGTAGCGAGCCAGGCCGAAAAACACGGCTTTGAAGAGGAAATCTCCAAAATATGGGTGGCTGGGGGAGAAGTAGATTGGATGAGTGTGTTCTCTAATAAAAGGAAACAAAAAACTCATTTGCCAGGATACCCTTTCAATAAAACACGTTTCTGGATACAAGATGAAGCTTTAAAAAATTCATCCAATGTCATACAGCATCCCTATGATGAAAAAGTTACAATCAATCCTTATGGCAATGTTTTTAAAAGGAATGACTATTTTATTCGCGACCATTTGGTGCAAGAGGAGCATATTGTTCCTGGAGTAAAATATTTAGATGTATTCCTTAGGGAAATTGAAAGGCAGACTTCTTCTAAAGCGAATGAAATAAGAGATGTTTTATGGTTACATCCAATCAAAGTTTTGAATGAAGTTAACTATCATCTTGAATGTAAATTCGCAACAGCTGAGACTTTTGATTGTTCGCTGAGGATTGACGATAAAGTTTGTTGCACAGGACGAACTTACTTAGGGCTACACAAAAAATCAAATAAAAGATTAGACCTAAATAAATTAAGAGGCAGATGTGTATCTCAAATATTACCTGGCCCTTTATATGAACAGTTTAAGGACCATGGATTAAATTACGGCAAGACTTTTAAAGTAATCCAAAATTGTCTATACAATGAAAATGAAATCATTTGTGAGTTGCAACAATCAAACCTCGTGACTTTAGATAATATGGTTGAACCCTCCATGGCAGATGGTGCCTTTCAATCAGTTGTGGGCTTGTATTTGTTGAATAATCCTAATGCGATTCAATTGCTCCCATTTTCCTTAGATAGTTTTAAACTATACGATAAAATCCCCCAAACATGTTTGGTATATGCAAGACGTATAAAGCATGTAAATAAAGAAAATATAGAATCTTATGACATGTTTATTTGTCATGAATCCGGAGAAATTGTGGCGGAGTTTAAAGAGTTTGTGAAACGAGGCTATATGAAGAGCAATAAAATTCAAAATGACTCAATTGAACAATTACGTTACACAACTAAATGGATCAACCGGAAATTTGGGATGCATGGCGAAAGTCTCTCTGCTGTCCTACTTTTTGATAACGACAAAGCGATGATTGATTCCGCTCAGAAGTCGTTTAAGAATACTTTAACGATACAGGTTAAAAAAGGGAAATGCTTTAAAAAAGTGAGTGATAGGTCCTACGTTGTAAATCCCAAGGAAATGAATTCATTCAGCCAACTTTGGCAAAATTTAGAAAAAGATAACATTCACATTTCAGGCATAATTTATGGTTGGAATCTGAATGTTTCAAATAAATTAAAAAACACCCTTGGGCTTGGGGTGAAAACAATTTTAAGAATATCCCAAACCTTAATATTATCTAAAATCACTGATAAAATCCGGTTGCTTTATCTTTACCATCATGATCATTCAATTAATGTGGCCATCCATTCTATGATAGGTGGATTTTCCAGAACCCTGGCATATGAGAACCCTAATCTCATATTAGAGGCGCTCGGAATCGATGTGCTCGATAAAGATCTGCTTGCTAAAATTACATACCAAGAATTATCATATTATAACAATGCGCCACTTTATGAAATTCGTTATAAAAATTCGGTTCGACAAGTTAAAGTTATTATACCGACTATTCCAAATGAAGAGGACCAACCCAGTTTGTTAAAGCGACAAGGTGTTTACTTGATTACGGGTGGTTGTGGGGGATTGGGATATATTTTTGCAAAGCATCTTGCAAGTGCATATCAAGCAAATCTCTTACTGGTTGGCCGCTCTGAGCCTAATTCATCAATTAGAGATAAATTAGATGAAATAATTACCTTGGGTGGTAGTGCTCAATATGTCCAAACAGATGTCAGTAATAGCCTGTTAGTACACAAACTATTCTCCAATTTGAAAGAACAGAAAATCAGCTTGAATGGCATCATGCATTGTGCTGGAATTATTGATGATGCCTTTATTATAAAGAAAACGGAACAGTCTTTTGATAGTGTGACATCAGTAAAAGTACAAGGGACTATTTTTCTGGATGAAGTATTCCATGAAGAGGGGCTTGATTTTTTCATGGTATTTTCATCCATCGCATCCATAATGCCCAATCAAGGACAAAGTGATTATGCTGCAGCAAATAATTTTCTAGATGAGTTTATTCACTACCGAAGTCGATTAACTCAAGAAAATAAACGCTCAGGGGTTAGTCTTTCTATTAATTGGCCCTTGTGGCGTAATGGAGGCATTGGTGTTATTAGAGAGGAAGAAGAGCACCTAAAAAATATTTTTGGAATGATTGCTTTAGAAAATGAGACAGGGATAAAATTATTTTCTAATGCGCTTTGTGTAAAATCAGGTAAATCTGTTGATCAAATCATTGTTATTGAAGGGAATAAAACTAAAATTGATAAGCATTTGCAACCCTTCAGCTATTTAGAACAGGATGAGGTGGAAGAGCAGCCTTTATTAAGTGAAACACTAAAGCACTATGTAGAACAAGTTCAAGAACAAAAAATAGTTATCGATGATGATGAGAGCTTGAGCAATTATGGGATGGATTCCAGTGGATACGTTAAACTTTCAATGATCATGAATGAGTGTTTAGGCTTAGATTTAGAACCAATCATTTTTTTCGAATTTAATACCATTCGTAAACTCGTTACCCATTTGGTACAGCATTATGGTAAGAAAATTACATCTCAATTGAGTTTTAACCCACAAGCAACTACAAATTATATACCAGGAAGAGCGCTTGTCGACTTAAATCTAAGTGATTTCAAAGGGTTGGTTTTTATAAAAGAATTCTCTCAACAAGAATTTTTCATGCGCGATCACATAGTTCAAGGAAAGTACAATGTGCCTGGTGCCTGTTATATCGAAATGGCAATTGAATGTGGAGAGTTGATTCACAAAAACAGCAGGGTCTATAAACTCACTAATAATTACTGGGCAAAACAACTCTCTACCTCAGGTGAGAAGATTCAAGCCAAATTGAACCTGATTGATAAGGGTGATTACTATGAATATGAAATCTCAAGTTTTTCTAACCACATTCCCACCTTGCATGCTTTGGGGCAACTGTATATTAATCCCGAAGAAGCAGTATCTCTTGGTAAAATTGATCTAGAAGACATCCGTCTTCGATGCATAATTCAACGGAATTCAGAAGAGATTTATCGCTTCATCCATGCGGAAGGTCTCCACGTTGGGCCAAGTTTTATGCCCATGATCGATATCCTATTGAATGAAGAAGAAGCCTTGGCACATCTAAAATTACCGGATTTTATTACAGGAACCGCCTCGGATTATATTTTTCATCCGAGCTTGTTAACCGGCGTTTTACAAACGGCATTGCTTCATAACAAACCATATGGAATGGATGAAACGCAATTTATTCCCATCGCTATTGATGAAATCGTTTTTTTAGGCAATATTCCTGTTGAGTGCTATGTCTATTCGCTGGTGAGAAATTTAGACCATTCAAATAAGGAAATCGTTAAATTTGATGCGAAAGTTGTTGATAAAGATGGAAACGTAATCCTTTGTTTTAAAGGATTGACCTTGCGTAATTTAAGGTCAACCAATAAGACTCATTTTACCTCTAGTGGAGAAAACATGGCAGTTGCTCGAAAGCAAGCAATAGACGGATATTTTGTAACCCAAGTTGAAAATTTCTTAAAGGATCGTTTGTCCGCATCCATTGGCTTACCCTCTTCTGAAATTGCAAATGATATTGATTTAGATAACTACGGTATAAATTCAGTGATGATTGTAGATTTAAATCGAGTATTAGGGGATCTATTTGGTAATTTATCTAAGACTTTATTTTTTGAGTACAAAAACATTAAAAATCTTGCACAATATTTCCTGATTAATCATTATCCATTATGTGAGGCCTTAGTCTTAGGCATTCAGGAAACTTCTGTTAATAGTGAAAAAATCGGCAAGGAAGTAATCCGAGAAGAGGATCACAGTCTATTTATTTATGAATCTGCCAATGCATCTGAACAGACATTTGATGAAGCAATTGCGATTGTTGGCATGAGTGGTCGTTATCCTGAGGCTCAATCGTTACTAGAGTTTTGGAAGAACTTAAAGGAAGGTAAAGACAGTATCAGCGATATGCCCAAGTGGCGTTTTGATTTCGATAAATATTATCAAGAAACCAAAGATGATTCAATGCTAGCTGCTCGATGGGGCGGTTTCGTCGATGATATAGATACGTTTGATCCGCAATTTTTTGCGATTTCACCACGAGAAGCTGCTTTGATCGATCCGCAAGAACGATTATTTTTAGAAGTTGCTTGGGAAACGGTTGAAAACGCTGGTTACACACAAGAATCCCTGAAAGGTCGACCCATTGGCGTTTTTGTGGGAGCCTTGTGGCAGTCTTATAATGCTTTGGCAACAGAACAAACAATCAGCGGGAATCCACAAGCCCCTAGTGGTCTTTTGTATAACATCCCGAATAGAGTCTCCTATTGTTTTGATTGGTCAGGACCCAGTTTAGTTATTGACACGGCTTGCTCAAGTTCTTTATCAGCACTTCATTTTGCATGTGAAAGTGTCAAAGGAGGCGAGTGTGAAGGTGCTTTGGTGGGTGGAGTCAATTTATCTTTTAGTGCCAGTAAATATTTATGGCTTGCCAAAAATAATTTTTTATCTTCGGATGGTAAGTGCAAATCCTTTGGTGCCGAAGGGGATGGGTACGTACCTGGCGAGGGCGTGGGTGCTATTTACATTAAAAAGTTGAGTAAAGCGATTAAAGACAAAGATAATATCTTAGCCCTTATCAAATCTACCTCTGTAAATCATGGCGGCAAAACCAATGGCTATACAGTACCTAATCCGAATAGACAAGCTGACTTAATTAGGGATTCTCTGAATAAGAGCAACATTTCTGTTGATAGAATCAATTACATAGAGGCACATGGAACTGGCACCTCACTGGGGGATCCAATTGAAATATCTGCCATTAAAAAAGCGTTTGGACAAATTGATAAAAACCATTCTTGTTCCATAGGATCTGTGAAATCAAATATTGGTCATTTGGAAGCTGCCGCGGGCATAGCTGGTTTAACCAAAATAATATTACAAATGAAATACAAAAAACTAGTCCCTTCTCTTCATGCATCAAATTTAAATCCAAATATCGATTTTGAAAACACCTTTCTGAAAGTACAAAGAGAATTAAGTTCGTGGCAGAGAACAGCTGCAAAAAAAGGCGCTCTTAGCCCTTATTGTGCCATGCTAGCATCATTTGGGGCAGGTGGTAGCAATGCTCATGCAATTGTGGAGGAATATATAAGTACTGAGCGCCCTGTTTTTGGGCAAGAGGATGATACATTTATCATTCCTTTATCCGCCAGTGATCCTGAACAGATACAAGCCTATGTTAAAAAAGTTTTGTATTTCTTAGAGACTCAAGCAGATGAAGAAATGAGTTGTAAAGGATATCCCGACAGCTATACCTATTTGAGAGATTTTGCTTATACCTTCCAGGTTGCAAGGCGACAAATGAATGAACGCTTGGTCATTGTTGCAAAAAATATGGATGAACTTAAAAATAAACTTCGACACTTTCTAGAAGGATCCAATACCTCTGTGGATGGGCTTCATCTTGGAAATATAAAAAATGGAAATAATGCGCTTAAAACACTTTCTGCGGACGTTCAGCTCACCCAGTTGTTTGATAATTGGGTTAAAAGTAGAAGTTATTCTAAGATTGCAGAGCTGTGGATTACTGGTATAAAAATCAATTGGGCCTTGCTATATCCTTCGGATGGATGTCGGCGTATTGAAGTCCCCACTTACCCCTTCAAAAAGGAAAGATTTTGGTTGAAGGAGATCGCTCTTGAAAACATGCAACATGTAAGTAATGGCCAGGCTAAATTACACCCCCTGCTTCATGTCAATACCTCGGATCTATTTGAGCAGAGGTACAGTTCCTCATTTGACATGGCTCATCCCTTCTTTGTGCGTTTACAAGATAGCGACAAGATCCACCTGCCCCATATTGTGAGTCTGGAATTGGTTCATGAGGCCATTTATCAAGCAACCAGTAAAACAAAACAGACCTGGAGTATTCGTGATGTCATATGGCATAGCCCAATATTAATTTCTGAAAGTCAAAAAGAGCTGCATACTCGTTTAATCGTTTTAAATGATGATGGCATTCATATTAATACAATAGGATTCGAGCAATATTCAATTTCAGCAAGTGATGAAAATAATAAATTGATTCATGTGTCCGGGAACGTATTTTTTGTACAAGACACTGGAGACTATACACTTGAAATTAAATCAATCACTCATGAAATGAATCAAGAAATTTATTCTAAAGAAGTCTGTTATCAAGCTTTAGGAATTATTTATGGTAATGAATATAAAGTGATTCAAGAGGTTCAATTTGGACGGGACCGAGCTTTGGCTCGAATAGCTCTACCCCTGAGTCTAAATACCAATCATTCATTGGATGCTTTTTTTATGCACCCAAGCCTAGTTGAATCTGCCATTCAAACCATAATGCTCTTTATAGCCAAACAACATCCTATAGAAGATCACCTATCTTTAAAATCCTTAACCGAAATTTGCATCCTTTCTGAATCTAAAAATTCGGGTTATTGCTTTATAGAAATGATTGAAAAAACAAACGATAGTGACCAAAATGAGGTTCAGTACAATGCTTATATTTGTGATGATGTGGGTAATATCAGTATAAAAATAGTAGGCCTGAGTTTTAATGAGCCGAGAATGCTTGTTAATAAAAGAGAGACTTCTACGAAAAATGCTGCTCTTAATGACCAAATCATACTCCCTAGCATTGGGTTGGCCGATCTTTCTTTAGAATTATCTCAGACAAAAAGAAGCCTGCAACAACTAATTTCTCATCAGGTACCTTCTCCAACTAACTGGGGAGAAGGAAGTCATCTGAGCGAGATAATTCACAAAGTAGAAAACAAACACAGGGTTGATTTGCAGCCTCCACTAAACATTTCAACAGATGTTCAAGAAGAGCAGTCAGCCATTACAACGCCATCCAGTTCAAAATATGAACTTGAAGCTTTTCTTATCGAAAGTTTAGCGAACGCATTATATATAGAACTGCGGGAAATTGAAGTTGACAAGCCCTTTGTTGATATGGGATTGGATTCTATAATTGGAGTAGAATGGCTCCAGGTTATTAATAAGAAATACAAGATTTTTATCCATGCCTCTAAAATCTATGATTACCCAGCGATTACTGAATTTAGTAATTATCTCTATGCTGAGATACAAGCCAATCAATCTAAACAAGTTCTGCAACAGGTTAACCAGACTCACTTGATTGAATTAGAGGATGTCACAAGTCTCTAAGGCCTCTTTATATGATCCCTATCCTAGGATTTATGGGAGAGGATCATATATATAGTTAACAGCCTTTAGTATTATAGGGAAAAGCATGCTTAAGAAAGAGCTACGTAAGATTATCGTTAAAAAACGAACATTAAAACCCATTAAAAATATAAGCAATATTTGGAAGCAAAAATTGTTTTATAGTGAGAAGACTGAAGATGACTTTGAATCAGGTGGGGAATTCTCGATCAAATATACCCTTGATACAGAAAATAATGTATGTTTTCGAGATCATAAGGTGGATGGTAAACATTGTTTTCCAACCGATGCTTACTTAGAATTCATTTATATCTTGTGTCAAATGTATTTTGAATTCGACGCGATCACCATGGATAATATTATTATCTCAACACCCATCGTTGCGCAAGTGGGTGAGAGCTTAGATGTTAAACTTTGTTTTACTCAGTTTAACGAAGGCCTAAAATTTAAATTGGTATCGGATGATAATAATCCTCAAATCACGAGCAAAATCTTCATACGAGGGGAGATTGCTAACCATTCGGTAAATCCTAAACTTAAAACTATTTTCCCTCTAGTTGACAGTTCTTTTATTAAAAAAATTGATGTCAATGCTTTTTATAAAAAAGATGGGGTTATCTTCCTAGGTGAATTGTATCACGCATTGCAATCTATTGATTATTTTGAGGATTATGCAATAGGTAGCTTATTAACCCATCATGACAATAATCAGTTTTCATTGAATCCGCCTATACTAAATGCAGCACTTGGATGTGCTATCAGTTTTGTAACAAACCGATTGTCCGAGCAGTTCTCTATTGGGACAGACTATTTTTTACCTTATAAAATCAATGGCCTAACGCTTTTTAAGCCTTTATCTGAGCCTAGGTATGGTTGTTTGGTGTCCATGAATCAACAGGATAAGCATGGGGCTGAATGTCGATTACAACTATTTAATGATAAGGGAGAAGTTTGTTTCGAAATCGATAAACTACGATTACAAAGAATTGCTAATCACACTGTATTTGAGAAACAAAAAGAAACTAACACTCAGCCTGAAAGTATTCCATTTTTAAAGGACAATGAAAACGAGCATGCTTCTTTAGATGATGTGGCTATTATTGGAGTATCGTGTAAATTTCCAAAGAGTAAAAATATTGATGATTTTTGGGATGTTCTTAATCATGCTCAAGATTGTATTGAGGAGGTCCCAACAAACAGATGGACTGAATTTAAGCAATGGTATAACCCTGATCCAGCACATAAAGGCACTTCCAATTCTAAATGGGGTGGGTTTATCGAGGATTATGATTGTTTTGATCCCCTGTTTTTTAATATTTCTCCAGCTGAAGCTGAGTTAATGGATCCACAACAAAGAATATTTTTAGAAGAAGCATGGAAGGCTATTGAAAATGCTGGATATGCTGCGGATGCCTTAACCAATACAACCTGCGGAGTCTATGTTGGTTGCACTTCCACTGATTACTCGCATGTGTTAGCTAAAACTGGAAATGAGAAAGATGCACAAGTTTTCACTGGTACTTCAAGCGCCATCTTAGCGGCAAGGATATCTTATTTTTTAAATTTAAAGGGGCCATCTTTAGCAATTGATACGGCCTGTTCCTCTTCATTAACTGCAATTCATTTAGCATCCGAGAGCATCCGGCATGGAGAAAATGAGCTTGCTATCGCAGGTGGAGTAAATATATTTTCAACTCCCTTGGCACAAGTTTTAACCTTTCAAACGGGGATGCAATCACCGGATGGAAGATGTCATACCTTTGATGAAGGCGCAAATGGGACGGTATTTTCTGAAGGCTGCGGCGTTATTTTATTAAAGTCGCTCCAGGCTGCAATTAGAGATGGAGATACCATTTGGGGTATTATTCGCGGCAGTGGAATCAATCAGGATGGAAAAACCAATGGTATTACCGCACCTAGTGCTCGTTCTCAAGAGAAACTCTTGGCTCAAATTTATCATAAATATCGGATTAACCCAGAAAAAATTAATTATATAGAAGCGCATGGTACAGGGACACCCTTAGGTGACCCCATAGAGATTCAAGGGCTTGTAGGGGCATTTCGGCAATTTACAAAAGCAAAGGGATTTTGTGCTATTGGTTCAGTGAAGTCTAATATAGGACATGCAAGTTATGCGGCAGGTGTTGCCGGACTTATTAAACTACTGTTATGTATAAAGCACAAACAGTTGGTAGCTTCGCTTCATTACAATACCCCAAACAAACACATTCATTTTTCTGAGTCACCTTTTTTTGTGAATAATGAGAATAGACCTTGGGAGCCACTCGCAGGTGAGAAACGGATTGCTGCAGTAAGCTCCTTCGGATTTAATGGCAGCAATGCACATATTGTGATTGAAGAGTATTGCCCCCTCGTCAAAAAACTAGACATTGAAAATGAACTTTATATGGTGCCTTTATCTGCTAAATCGTATTCATCTCTCAAGAAAATAGCCCTCAATCTGCGCTATTTTCTGAGTAAATCCTCAAGTGCACTGCAGGATATCACCATGAGGAGGATTGCTTATACTTTACAAGTAGGTCGAAATTCTATGCCAGTTAGAATGGTTTTTTTAGTCGCAAACACTTTGGATTTTATTCAAAAATTAGATTTGATGTTGAATCAAGAAATAGAAATCGGTATCAAGCATGGTATTTTTCATAATGGAAATAACCTTGACAAAAAATATGAGCCAGTGGCTGAAGTTCCAGAAGATTCAATTAAACAGTGGTTCTTAAATGGAAAATTTTCCAAAATTGCTGAATATTGGGTTTCTGGTAGATCAATAGATTGGAATACATTATACGGTGATGCCAAACTTAGCCGGGTGACCTTACCAACCTATCCATTTGAAAGAGAGCGCTATTGGCCAAAAATGCAGGAACCCTCGCTAAAAATCAAAGAAATCCAACAAGAGCACTCCATAGGGAAAGAGCCAATCCCACAAACTCATAAAGATAAAACGACCAACCATCAAGACATTGAATATACTATCAAAACACTGATCCATCAGACTTTGAAAATTCCCTTATTAAAACTGGATATAAATGCAAATTTTTCAGATTTTGGGTTTGACTCCATCAATCTTGTAAAATTTGCAAGTCTTATTACTGATGCTTATGGTTTTACGATTACCCCAGCAAAGCTCTTTGCCAATTCAACCATTAGTCGTCTGGTTCACTATTTGCAATATGAACATGCTCAAGAAATGCAAGCCTTTGATGAAAAGCCTTCGTTGTTGGTAGATAAGGTGGATTTTAATTTATCAACAGCATTGAATGATGATCCCATAGCGATTATTGGTATGAGTGGTAAATTTCCTCAATCTGAGGATCTGGATACCTATTGGTACAATCTACAACAAGGTAGAGACTGTATTGCAGAAATCCCCCTCGATAGATGGAATTGGCAAGATTATTACCGTCTATCCCCCACTGATTTAAATAAAACAGATATCATTTGGGGAGGATTTATGGATGGTATTCGCCAATTTGACCCTCAATTTTTTGGATTTTCAGAAGAAGAAACTGCCTTGATGGATCCACAGCATCGCTTGTTAATGACCTATACCTACAAAGTAATAGAAGATGCTGGTTATGATCCAAAAAGCTTATCTAAATTGCATGTAGGGGTATTCATAGCCATTGGTAACGATGGCTATGATGGGATTATTGAAAAATCAGGCAAATCACTTGATATAAATTTTACAACCGGTACATTACCATCACTTGGACCAAATCGAATAAGCTATTTCTTTGATTTTAAGGGCCCGAGTGAGTCTATTGAGGTTGCCTGTGCCAGTTCTCTAGTAGCTATTCATAGGGCTATTCATGAAATAAATAATGGAGCTTGTGATATCGCCATCGTTGGTAGTGTCAATTGTGTACTAACACCATACGGGCATCTGGCATTTGATAAAGCAGGGTTATTGAGTAAAAATGGACACTGCAAGCCATTTTCTTCAGAGGCTGATGGGTTTGTACGTTCAGAAGGAATTGGGATACTCCTTTTGAAGCGGTTGAGTTTGGCTAAAAAAGACAATGATAATATTCATGCCATTGTTAAAGGAATAGGAGTCAACCATAATGGTAGAGCGAACTTTTTAACCGCACCCAATCCAAATGCACAGTCTGACTTGCTTGAAAGTGTTTATAATAAAGCAGGGATTGACATAAATACCATAACTTATATTGAGACGCATGGGACAGGTACACCCTTGGGAGACGCTGTTGAAATTGAAGGCCTTAAATGTGCCTATAAAAACCTATTACAGTCTCAAAATCACATTGTCAATAACGGGTTGAATCCACATCGTTGTGCTCTTGGATCTGTTAAGGGCAACATTGGACATACCGAGTTATCCTCTGGTATGGCGAGTATCATCAAAGTACTTTATCAAATGAAGCATAAAACCCTTGTTAAAAGCATCCACTGTGATTCAAGCAATCCACACTTACAATTGGAGAACTGTCCATTTTATATAGTAAGAGAGAATCAAGCATGGCATTGTGTTACCGATAAAACCGGGGAAGAATTACCACGTCGAGCGGGTGTCAGTGCATTTGGATTGGGGGGGGTTAATGCTCATATTGTATTGGAAGAATATGTTAATAAATTCCCAGTTTTGAAAAAAACAAGGCAAGCACAGCTTTTTGTACTCTCTGCTAAAAATCAGGATCAGTTGAGATTGATGGCAAAAAAAATGCATCAATTCTTAGCAAAGCAGGAGGATATGAACTTGTTTGATCTTGCTTACACCCTTCAGATAGGGCGCGAACCCATGAACATAAGATTTGCTATGGTAGTTGATGATATGGATGATTTATTGAATGGCTTAAAAAATTATGAAAAAGTTATCCAACCTACTACTCTTTTACAAGAGAGTGGTGATGGATATTCATTGAAAGAGCTACTGGAAAAAAATGATCTAGAACGGTTAAGGCAATTTTGGGTTAATGGAGGAGAAATAAATTGGGATTTGCTCCACAGGGGGCAGACAGTTACGCGAGTCTCTCTTCCCGGGCATCAATTTTGTGAACAGAACTACTGGGTCACTAAAACAATCAATTCATGTGAATCAGAAGCACCGGAGGACAAGACAAAGTCTATCGATGGAATTAAAATTAAAAATAATCCATTATTTTTGAAATGGTATGGGCAACCCTGTTGATTTTTATGAAAAATAAATTAAGGAAAGATAGTTCATGATAACACGAGAGCACATTGTTGAAGTGGTAAAGGAAACAATATTAGAAATACTCTTAGGGGTTGAGTCTGATAGTATTGTATTGAACCAACCATTTAAAGACTTGGGAGCAAACTCTGTGGATAGAGTCGACATTTTTTGTAGTTCTATGGAGCAGTTAGATATAAAACTCCCATTAATGACCTTTAAACAGGTCATTAATGCAAGCGAATTGATTGATGTTCTTTATGAACATATACATGATACGGAGAAGACATAGTCTTCTTATGGATTACAGATGAAAAACGAACCAATATATTGTGTAGGTACAGGCATCATGAGTTCCATTGGAAGTAATACACAACAATTCTTGGAATCATTGAGACATGGGAAAAGCGGCATCTCTTGGTTGAATGGGTATGACAATATTGAGTTACCTATGAGAATAGCTGCCGAGATACCCAATTTTTCATTCAACAATAAGTTAGGTGAATACGTACTTCCAGAGGAGATCATACAAAAAGCAAATTCAGTAGCTAGAAGGGCGCCTTTTACTATACAAACGTCTGTAATGTCAGCCTTAGAAGCTTGGCAGCAAGCCCAGTTGTCAGAAAATCGAATAGAACCTGAGCGTATTGGACTTGTGGTTGCTGCTCAAAACACAACGCAAAATTATCAATTCATGCTACGCGCTAAATTTAACACCTCCCCTGAATATTTATCGCCTAGATATGCCTTGCAATTTTTAGAAACGGATCAGGTTGGCGTAATAAGTGAACTATTTAATATTAGGGGTGAAGGTTTTGTGGTGGGTGGGGCATCCGCCAGTGGCAATGTTGCAATCATTAAAGCGCAGCAATTAATTCAAGCAGGAATAGTAGATGTCTGTTTGGTCGTGGGTGTTGTCGCTGATTTATCTCCTATGGATATACATGGGTTTTATAATATAGGAGCCATGGGTGCACGAGAATTTATGAACAAACCCAAGGAAGCATCCAGGCCCTTTGATAAGCAACATGAGGGATTCATTTATGGACAATCTTCCGCTTGCTTGATTTTAGAGTCTGCTAAGAGCCTTACAAATAGAAAGAGTTGCCCAAGTGTTCAACTGTTAGGGGGTGTCTTGCGTTTATCTGCCAGTAGCACTGCTGAACCTTGTGTGCACACCGAAATAACTACGATGAGGGCTGCGATAGAACAATGCAGTATCTCAAGCAGTATGATTGAGTATATCAACGCTCATGGCAGTTCATCTCCCCTTGGTGATTCAGTGGAAGCAGAGGCGATTGCTGGAGTTTTTGGAAAATATCCAAAGGATCTTTTCATAAATTCCACCAAAGGACTTACAGGGCATTGTTTGTATTCTGCTGGTGTGGTTGAGGCAATTGCAACCATTTTGCAAATGCAATATAATTTTCTTCACCCCAATGAAAATCTTGAGAATCCGATTTCAGATCATCTAACATTCTGTGGACGGCTCGCTGTTGATAAAAAAATTAATTATGCAATGAGTAATTCTTTTGGTTTTGGCGGAATCAACACCAGCATTATATTCAAATCCTTGAATGATTTAATGTAGTCCGCCCCTTATACAATAAGCATAAACATATTTTTGAACAGGAGTTGGATATGAAGACCGTTGGTATAGAAGCAATGAATACCTTTTGTGGAACAGCCTATGTTAATGTCAATGAACTTGCAGAATATAGAAAGTTAAATACAGCCCGTTTTGATAATTTAATGATGAAAGAGAAATCAGTTACCTTACTTCATGAAGATCCCGTTAGTTTGGCAGTGAATGCAGCTAAGCCGATTATTGATGCATTGAGTCAAGAGGATAAAAACCGTATCGAAATGGTAATTACTTGTACCGAATCTTCATTTGATTTTGGTAAGTCCATGAGTACTTATATACACGATCTTTTAGGATTAAACCGAAATTCGCGGCTCTTTGAACTGAAAAGCGCCTGTAATTCTGGCGTCTCTGGGTTACAGATGGCTATCAATTTTATTCTTTCGGGGGTATCACCTGAAGCTAAAGTGCTTGTTTTAGCCACTGATATTTCCCGGTTTATAGCCGTAGATGGAGGCGATTCTTTATCAGAAGATTGGTCTTTTTCAGAGCCAAGCTCAGGTGCGGGGGCAACAGCTGTCTTGGTTAGTAATGACCCTCAAATATTCAAAATCGATGTAGGCGCAAATGGTTACTACAGCTATGAAATTATGGATACATGTCGACCAATCACCGATAGTGAGGCTGGAAATTCTGATTTATCTTTACTGTCTTATTTGGATTGTTATGAGCAAGCCTTCGAAGAATATAAAAAAAGAGTAGTCAACATCGATTATAAAAATAGTTTCAGTTACCTAGGCTTCCATACGCCTTTTGGGGGAATGGTAAAAGGGGCACATCGAAAGTTGATGCGCAAATATTATCGCGCAGAAGCACAAGAAATAGCAGATGATTTTAATTTAAGAGTCTCGCCTGGAATGGTATATTGCCAACGCGTGGGAAATATTATGGGGGCAACAACTATGTTATCGCTCATCAGTACCATTGAAAATGGTTTTTTTGATATTCCAAAGAGAATAGGCTGCTTCTCATATGGATCAGGGTGCAGCTCTGAGTTCTTTAGTGGTACTGTCTCAAAAAATGGTCAATCAAAATTAGCTGAGTTATCTATTGCGAGTCGATTAGATCAACGTTATAAATTATCCATGGATGAGTATCAATCGATAATTGATTCTAATGGATTAATTAAATTTGGCACAAGAAATGTTAAATTAGATATGGATAAAATTCATTTGGATACTCAGGAGCCTACTTTATTTCTTCGAGAAATCAACGAATATCATCGCAAGTACGAGTGGATCTAATGAGATATCAGACGATTCAAGTCCGTTTTGAGGGAAGTGTCTGTTTTCTAAAGCTTTATAGACCGGAATTCAAAAATACTATCAATGATTTATTAATTGAGGAATGCACTGAAGTCCTTCAAACCTGTAAAAAAGAAATGACTGTCGTAGTTTTAGAAGGCTTGCCCGATGTATTTTGTTTTGGCTCTGATTTTAAATTGATCCAGGACAGAATGCATAATCAGACAATCAAAGTACAACAACCTGATAAATTATATGACTTGTTTATATTATTAAGCAATGGACCTTATATTTCAGTTGCATACGTCAAAGGAAAGGTCAATGCGGGGGGTGTAGGTTTTGTTGCAGCCTGTGATATCGTTCTAGCCGATGAAACAGCGACTTTTGGTTTATCAGAGTTACTGTTTGGTCTTTTCCCTGCTTGCGTGTTGCCATTTTTAATTCGTAAAACCGGATATCAACACGCACATTATATGACTTTGATGAACAAGGCAATATCTGTGCAACAAGCAGAAAAATTCGGATTAGTAGACATGTATGAAGGGAATGGTGATAAATTGCTCAAGAGGCATTTGATCCATTTGAAACGTCTTTCAAAAAATTCGATTACAGAATATAAAAATTATATGAATACCTTGGCTAACCTTGCCTTAGAAAGGACAAAAATTTTGGCTGTAAACGCAAATAAAAGTATGTTTGAAAATAGAGATAACCTAAGTAAAATCTCTGCATTTATGGAGAATGGAACGGTCCCATGGCAATCTTGACATTGGTTTGTCATTTAATTCTTACCAAGCTCCATGGATCTTGCGAACAAGTCGCAGGAGTGAGTAAAAATATGAATGGGAAACAACACTAACAGCGCTAAAAATTAGGAATTTATTTATGAGACCAATCACTTTAATCGCTTTATGCCTGGGTTTTTTTATGGTGATTATGGATGTAACCATTGTTAACGTTGCTTTGCCCACATTAGGGGCACAGTTACATGCCTCCGTATCCTGGTTGCAATGGATTGTGGATGGCTACACGCTCAGTTTTGCAGCACTCCTTTTAACCACCGGTCATTTAAGTGACCAATTCAATGCTAAAAAATTATTTAGATCGGGTATTATATTGTTTGCATTAACCTCATTGTTTTGCGGATTGGTTAGTGTCCCTTGGTTATTAACATCCTTTAGAATAGTACAAGGAATCGCTGCGGCACTTGTAGTACCCACTTCATTAGCGCTCATTCATATGGGTGTTACTGAAAAAAAAGCTCATTCAAAAGCCATTGCCATTTGGGCTGCTACAGGGGGAATAGCTGCAGCTGTAGGGCCTGTTATAGGTGCTGTTTTGACCAGTAGTCTTGGCTGGCGAGCAGTTTTTTTTGTTAATGTACCTATTGCAATCACTTGTTGGTGGTTGACCAAAAATGGTATTAAAGTAAAAGTTCCCAATGATCATAAAAAAAGTTTCGATTGGCCAGGACAAATTTTTGCCATTTTCAGCATTGCGACCCTCGCCTTGGCTATTATTGAAGCTGGACATTTAGGCTGGAAAGATCCTTTGGTGATCGGAAACTTTGTTGTTTTTTTCTTGTCTACAGTGATGTTCGTAATCTCTGAATGGTATGGCAAAACACCCATGTTGCCCTTAACTTTTTTTAAAATACCATCTTTTAGGATTAGCATTCTCGCCGGTTTACTTCTTAATCTAGGAGTCTACGGGGAATTTTTTATTTTACCTTTGTATTTTCAGCATTTAAGGCACTATAGCGTATTGGCTACGGGGCTTGCTTTAACTCCCTTAACAATCATCATGCCTCTATCATCTTATTTATCTGGTAAATTAATCAATCATTTGGGTGATTCCAAATGGCCCGCATTATTAGGATTAGTGATAGCAACCATTGGTTACAGTGGCTTATTAATTGCTGGTGAACAAACTCCTGCTTATTATTACTTCATTTTACCGCTCTTACTGTTGGGATTTGGTGTTTCGATGTCGATGCCTGCATTAACAATTCTTCTTATGCATTCCGTTCCTAGTAATGCCGCAGGTTTAGCCTCTGGTGCATTTAATATGAGCCGTCAGCTTGGAAGTCTACTGGGTGTTGCTATTTTCGGGAGCATGATTGCCAGTACATCCAATTTTATTGTCGGTATGCATCTTACTTTGTATTTTGGCATAACCACTTATTTATTTGCAGTCTTTTTGATTGGTAATTTATTAAGAAAAAAAACGCCTTACCTTATTTCGGATACCCTTGAAAGACCTGATACGCTAGGATTAACTAAGGTAAATTGAGAATTATTTTCAATTGTAGTACACCTATCAACAACCTGAAGAAAGTTTTTTGAGGCTTGTTTGTAAGGACTTAAAATGGTGTAAACTTCTGATTTGGAATTTTTAGGTAAAATATACTTTAGGTAAGTCGCCATCATTCCGGATGGTCCAATGTCGACATAACAACTTGTCATTTTATCTTCTATTCTTGTAATCGTATTGGTAAATAACAGTGGTTGTCTTACTGCATACCAAAGATCAGAGAGCTGAACTGTTTTTAATTCATCTGTTTTTGCACAACATATTAAGGAAATAAATGGAGTTTTGGATGAAAATGTTAGGTTAATATTTAAAAAATCATTCTTAATGGGTTCCATATGATGGGAATGATAGGCCCTAGAAACTGGCAAACATTGAAAACCTACATTCATCTTTTTTAAATAAGGTTCTACGCAACTCAAGCTAGATGCTTGCATGGATAGAACAAAACTAAATCCTGGATCAATTGCTGCCAAAACAGAGTTGTTTTTTAATATATGACTATTATGGTAAAGACCCGGATCGGCGAGTACGGCAATCATACCTCCTTGAGTACAGCGATTTTTTATATTATTCATCAAGGAATAAATAATCTCTAATCCTTGAACCTCATCGATGCATTGGGCAAGTACACTAGCAACAAACATTCCAAGGCTAGAACCTATTATTTTTGCGGGTTTAACTCCATAATTAGCCAAGGTAGATGCAAGTGCATATTCTATTAAATAAATTCCTAAGCTAGAATAAACCGGATCATCAAAGGCTTCAGAGACCCCTTTTTTTTGATTGTAAATAACATCGATAATGGAAAAACCAAAGCGTTCTCGGATTATTTCATCTAAAGTATGCATCTTTTTATGAAAAATTTCATTCTCACAATACAAATCAAATCCCATTTGATAATATTGAGACCCTTGCCCTGAAATCAAAAATACAATATTTCGCATATATTTACCTTTGAGGGGTTATTTAAGAACTATAAAAAAGTGATTCTATTCTTTCGATGACCTCAGGCTGATGAATTGTTAAGCCATGCATTGTCTGTTCGGCCTCGATTATATTTGGTAGATCCTCTCGCATTTTTTTCACCAAGTGATTTTTTAACATGATCAAAGAGTGTCTTGGCTTGTTTGTTAATTCTCTTGCAAGATTGATTGCTTCACCTAAAACCTCTGATTTTGGATACACCTGAAAAGGTATTCCTCTTTTTTGAAGTTCTTCGCCACGATAATTTTTAGCACTTAATAGCAGTTCCTGAGCCAAAACGATGCCAATTTTTTGTGGAAGGATATAAGTAGCTCCCATCCCAGGGGTAAATCCATAGACCATAAAATTTGTTGAATAGATACTTTCTCTACTTAGAATTACAAAATCTGAAAATAATCCCATTGCAAATCCACCTCCCATGGCCTGTCCTTGCATTGCGGCAATGACAGGGACAGTGCAATCTAAGGCCAGTCTATATATATCAATATCTGTAAATTTAATTTCGCCTCGGTGAAGAGCTAATAATTCTGTTTTTGTACCCCCTGAAGAAAAATAATTATCATATCCTGTTAATATAACAACTTTAATATTATGATCTTGTTCTATACGCTTAAAAGAATCTTTAAGTCCAAAAATTATCTCTTTCGAGAATGTATTTTTATTAATTCGGTCCTGCATAGTAATCTGTGCAATTCCAGGTTCAATTTCTTGATATGTCACTGCATTTTGTGTCATAGCTTTTTATTTTCCATTAATGGGTTAAAATTTGGTTAAAAACGCTGACAGCAGTCAGTTATCTTGAGCAGCATTCAGAACTAGTCAAAAATTCTCAAACATGTTTTTCCATGTTCACTTCGACCCCAGACATGAACGCAGGAAACTTTAGTGCCTAAGATGGGTTCTATTTACAAAATTCTTGCTTGATATTTGTCTTCCTAAGTGCATGACAACAGTTTTGAGGTACACCTTTTATGTGTTTTTCTAGACGCTTGTTTGGAATGTACCCAGAATATTGCTAAACAGATACCTACCAGTAACACCAAACTATATAAAGGTACCGGATTAAAAATCAGGATTGAAAATAAAAAATATGAGCTAAAAATGAAGGGTAATATAACACTTTGAAACATTCCACGGCCTATATAAATAAGATAGCAAATTAGAAATCCTGACATGACTATATTCAAGAACCAAAGCATATCTTTATTAAGTGATAGCTCAACACCTTCCCCCGCTTCTACTCGCGCTTTAATACCCATTAATGTCCGTCTCTCCATTATATAGTGAAGTGGAATCGCTATATAATTTGCAGCTTTAGACCAGCTGCTCGAACTTTCAGGTTCTTGTGTTCGAATAATCAAACGTGTTTGTTTATCATTCACTTTCCTCAATAAAAAGGTCCCCCATTTATCCAAAACAAAGGATTCTTCTGGCTTTACATAAAGTACTAGGAAATTATAAGGAATAATACTGCGGCTTTCATCAATTGACCCGCGGATAAGATCGCCTGCTTTCATTGTCATGAACTCAGGTTTGATTATATTCTGATGTCGGGTTTTATATCCAAGCATTTTTTCAATGAAATAATAACTGTAGAACCCCCCTCTATCTGCGCCTAACTGAATTAACCACATCCAAACATCTGATCGCTTAGCGTTTATAGATATTGCTCGGGTGGATGTAATTATTTGAGAGTTATCATCTCCCGCCATAACCATGGATATTTCTTTTGGTGAGGCACCCCAGGTACTGATCATGGGTCTTAGAAAAAAATGATACGTTAATAACTGTAGTAGACTGATAAAAATGAGGATGAGTAAAGAATTCTTTAAGTTGCGCATTACTTGGTCCAAGGAGTGAACTGTTTGCCATAAATCCATGGCAAACAGGATCGATTTTTAATGGATTGAATTGAGGGATTTTGGTTTAACAACATGCCATCTTTGGTAACTAAGGTATATCGCAACAGAGAATATAACTTCCACACCCATAGCGCCTAATAGCTGATTGCCAGGCATGCCAACTAACACAATAGATAGTAATCTTGCAATTCCACTTAGAAAAAGCACAAAGGCAATGGCGGGAATGAACGAGTAGCGATCGATGATATTTCTAGATACCCAAAAACAAAATACTCCAAAAGCAAGCCAAAATATTGCAACACATCGTAATTCATTATCTACCATTGGCCCAATAGGCGTTGTTAACCCAGGTATTGCTGCAGTACCATTGATCAACACATTCATCCCTGTAAGCAGAGATATTACAAATATTGAATTAAGTAAATATTTTAATATCCTTTCCATTTTAATCCTCGCTTTTAAGTTCTAAATATTACCCTTGAGGACCATAACACAACTTCTATAAAGCGGCAATGTTTGTTCCTTTCATATACAAAAATATATAAAAAAAAGCTTTATTTACATATACTAAGATCACATCAACCTATGTTATTATCCCGCCAATTATTGAAAAGCTGCAGTGCTTTGTTCAAGTATGATTGAAGCTCATTTAGTTGACGGTAAATATGATTTTTATATTACTCTAAGGAAGAGCATGAGAAAAAAAGTAGGATATATTCGTGAAATTGTAGTAGGTAATAATGATGCCATCTATACGATATTTGGTATCCCCCAAGAAGAAGCATATAAGCAATTGCAAGAACATGTTGCTGAAGTCCAGCCGATAATTAGCCCTATCATTAGCATTTTGTTGACGGCATCTCCTGAAGATAAAACCTCAGCGTCATTTGTAAATCATCTTATAGCAAAGCACCTGCTTGATGAAACCATTACGCCTCACAATTTGGCGAATTCAATTGATGTGAATACCTTTTCAAATCGGCAGGATGTTGTTTTAAGTTTTCTAGCCTTTGATCTTAGTATTGAACGCAATACTAAGGCATATCTAAATCCAGTTACTATTCAGGCATTAAGCATCATTCAAGAAACCAACCTCTATGTATGGGAGCTTAATGATAACGAAAGGTTAGAGCTATCCACGCTTTATACTCATTCTACTCCTGTGGTTCCTAATAATAGGCAACGCAAGGATGTCTTACTTCTAAAGGAAGGTGGTTATGAACGTATAACATTTTCCAAGCTGCCTAATGATAACCCAACTGAAGCAGAAGTAATGGCTTTATTCGAAGCTCAAGAAAGCCTAACAAATAGACAAGCTTTTTCTATGGTATTTCAAAAATCAGTACCTTTTGCAACAGCAAGGTTTTTGTATGCTCTAAATACCATGCTCATCGGAACAACTATGGCTAAGCTCGGCAAAGATCAAATTGCAGCAGGGTCATTGTTCACTTCATTACAATATTTTTTGGTGGGATTACCTCAAGGCGTTATGCTTTCCTCGGGCATTCTTTATGGTGAGGTCAACGGTGGGGGGCATTTTGCAGAAGTAGGAAAAATCAGCCGAGCCAGTTGGAAATTAGGATTGATCTCATCCTGTGGCTCAATAGCCTTGCTAATTGCATCGCCATATGGACTTAGAGCACTTGATGTCGTTAATGATTCGGTTCAAAAGTATGTAGAGGAATATGTGAACTTTTTCTCAATTGCTGTGCCGCCTATTTTATTATCTATAACCGATCAGCAGATAGCAGTTGCAACAAAAGATGCTTTGGTACCACTAGGGTTTATTTTAGTATATTCTGGTTTAGCTTCAGGGCTTGGGATTCCAATGGTTCTTGGTAACTTTGGTGAGTCTTTATCTGGGGTCAAAGGCTATGGTATTTCAACAGCAATATCCGCTTGGTTGGGATTCATTTCTGCAAGATTGTATTACCGATGCGCTGAAAAGTATAAAAAATATGACTTATTTCAGTTATATTACCCAGCGTCGGATAAAGATTATTTGAAAGAATTATGGTCTTTAGGTTGGAAATTCGGCGCACAAGTCGGTGCGGAGTTTACAAATCTTCTTGGTACCACAATATTATTATCTGCATATGCTGCCTCTAGTAATCGCCCTGCTCTTGAAGTGGCAGTGCCTTCTATCCAAATTGCCTCTGCTTGGGGATTGGTTGCCATTGCTTTGGGTCAGGCACAAGGCAATTTAATTGCTAATGAGCGGGGTGCCATGAAAAAGTCCTTTGAAAAAGGAGATCTCGCGGCTGCCTCTTGTGCCAAAGAGAATATTACAACGCTTGCCCGCCAAGGTCTCCTATTAGGAACAGGTCTTAGTGCAGCACTTGTCTTGATGTGTATTTTAACGCCTAGTACTTTTACAGAAATATTTTTATCTAATCATATTGATGAGGCAAACAAAGAAACTGCGAATGATCTTCTGAGAATCAGCACCTTGGGATTATTTTTTGATACGATACGTAATTTGTGCGCTGGAAATCTTAAAGGTTTCAAAGATGTTAATTTTTCAACAGTGGCCAGTTTTATAAGCATGACCTTGATATTTGTATCGGGAGGGGCAGGGATACTCTATGGGAAAGATTCTTTAGAAGGACTCATGTGGCTAAGAAATGCCACAATTGCTGCTGCAATGGGAATGTCAGCGATGAGATGGAGGTATTATGATAACATGAGCGTGGAAAGCCAAGTCCGGGTTAGAGCTCCAGCGGCTGTACAGCCCATTACAGCTCCAACCATTATAGTAGTGGAGGAAGAAAAGAGGCCTAGTAGTACTAATAGATTTCGCTTCTTAACTTCTCCTAATAGAGAACGGCCTAGTGAAATCCGGCCTTTGCTAGATCGCAGCAGTTTAAATGAATATGGAGCATCTTGATATGTTTACAGTTAATACCTTTATAAAAATTTGTGCTCCTAGAGCAGCTGTATGGAAAGTTATAACAGATTTTAATAGTTTTCCCAATTGGAATCCTCTGATAAAACGTGCAACAGGCGAACTTCACCCTGGTAGCCAACTCAATATTGCTATAGCTCAAGAAAATGGTGGTGAACTATTACTGAAACCGAAGGTGTTAGTGAGCCTGCCTGATCGAGAATTGCGTTGGAAGGGTAAGGTTGGTGCTAATTTTATTTTAACAGGCGAACATTTTTTTGTGCTAAAAGACTTTCAGGGTGGAACAGAGCTCGAGCATGGTGAAATTTTTAAAGGATTTGCATCCCTGCTACTTAGCATGAAGACTCGTGCCTTACATCAACAATTTGATGACATGAATACTTTAGTGAAATCACGCGCCGAAGGTCTGGTTAAAAAAGAGCGCCATGATAAACAAGATGCGCCTTACGTCAAACGTTCAGAGGAAATGAACCCCCTAGTTAATTCACTCTCAGAAGATTTGGGAAAAACAAAAAAACCTTTGAAACTATTTGATATAGTAAGCCAAAAAGGTGTCTTTATAGGTACTAATAGTTCAAAAAATCCTGATGTAGATACAGCCTATACACCAAGTGCACCTGGTTTATAGAGTAGTATAAGACGATGATAAGCATGATTTTATAAATTAAACAGAACGCATTCAATGGGTAGATTAGACAATGGCCCGACTTAAAAAAGGGCAAGATATTTTATGCGTTCTGATTATCATCGTTTTCTTTAGTTATTGAAAAGTAAGGAGCGATAGATGAAAGCATATGTTTTTCCTGGACAAGGATCGCAAATCATAGGGATGGGCAAACATCTATTTGATGAATATAAAATTTATGTCCAGAGTGCCGATGAAATTTTAGGTTACTCAATTAAAAATCTCTGTCTAGAAGATCCTGAACGGATATTATCAAAAACTGAGTTCACACAACCCGCATTATACGTAGTGAATGCTCTGCATTATATAAATAAAACCCTACATCAATCAGAAAAAATCGACTATTTAGCAGGGCACAGCTTGGGTGAATACAATGCTCTCTTTGCTTCGGGTGCATTTAGTTTTGAAGTGGGATTACAGTTAGTAAAAAAACGCGGTGAGTTAATGGGGCGAGTTTCTGGTGGAGGTATGGCTGCGATTGTAGGTCTAGATTCCTCTGATATTAAACAAATTCTCCATTCCAACGATTTGGATGCTCTTGATATTGCAAATTATAACTCAGTTAAACAGTCTGTGTTATCTGGGCCTATCAACGCTTTAAAAAAGGCAGGCTCTATTTTCGAAAGATACAATGCCTTGTTTTTTCCTTTAGCCGTAAGCGCGCCTTTCCATTCGCGTTATATGAAAAATATAGCAAAAGAGTATGAACTATTTTTGAATGAGTTTACATTCAATGATTTAAAAACCCCGGTAATTTCTAATTTATCAGGTAGGCCCTATGAAAATACTAAGCTAGTTTATAATCTTACAGAACAGCTATCAAATTCCGTCCAATGGTTATCAACCATTCAATATTTACGCGCTATAGGGGCGATTGAATTTGAAGAACTAGGGCCTGGAAATGTTCTAGAAAAATTAATAAAAAATATAGTTATTGGAAAATAGGGCATGAATACTTTAAAAAAAAGAGATTATTATAATGATTTTTGTCATCATATTCTCTGTATTGTATCAAATGCGCTTGAACAAGAAACAAGAAATATTCACCTAGAGACCCCAATAAGTCAGTTTGGGCTAGATTCTATAACAATAACTAAAATAATTGTCATTTTTAACAAAGTATTTGAACTGGAGTTGTCACCTGTTGCCCTTTATGGATATAAGACTATAAAAGAGATGGGTGTTGATTTGTATAATCGTTATCAAGAAAAAATTGATACAAAATCTGTTACTTCACACTCGATTAAATTGCTTTGTGATCAACTCCTTGTTGAAAACCCCATAGCTCCTGAAGAAATAGATTCAATAGAAGTTGTTAAAAGAGAATATCTGTTTGTTTTTTCAGCCATCAATAGAACACAATTGCTAGAAGATCTTCATGAAATGGTTCTTTATATCAAAGGACATATAGATAAGAACTTAATGGCAACACTTGAATTAGAGTTAATGTCTAATTGTAAAACAGAAAAAATTCATCTGGCTATTATCGCGCAAGATAGTGCTAACTTATTGAATGCAATTAATAGTTTTATTTCGGGCGAGCTAAATAGTCGAATTTACTTTGGGGAGAAGGTAGATCAGGAACAACACAATATTACAATGTTTTCTGTATGTAATGATGCAAAAAGTTTTCTAAGAACATGTTATTCTATCGGTGATATAGAAAAAATAGCAGCACTGTGGTCCCTTGGGATAGATATAGACTGGAAGCTGTTGACATCGCCATCAAAGCTTTGGATGGCAGATTCGATGGATAATTGCAACACCCAACACCTCGTTTAAACGTATGGTGTAAGGGAACCACATGCTGTGATCCCGTCCATGAGATCGAAGCCTACGACTTTCACCGCACTGTAGTAAAAAAACCCTATTCTTGGCGGATAGGGTTTTAAGAAATGTAAGCTTAGTATGTAAATTCAGTATTAATCACGGCCTGAAAATGCACTCAGTAGATTAAGTAAACTTACAAATAAGTTATAAATTGAGACAAACAATCCCACCGTTGCTGAAATATAATTGGTTTCACCATTGTGAATGATTTCACTGGTTTGGAATAATATCAACCCAGAAGAAATCATGACGAACATGGCCGAGACTATAAGCTGCAATGCGGGGATTGCAAAAAATATCCCTGCAATCATGGCTAATAAAGCGACCATCATTCCCACAAATAAAAACCCACCTAAGAAACTAAAGTCTTTTTTAGTGGTTAATACATAGGCTGATAAGGCAAAAAAGATAACACCAGTACCTCCCAGCGCAGTCCCAATAAGCTGCGGCCCATTGGTATATTTGGCCAAGTATAAATTAAGCAAAGGACCCAGTGTATAGCCTAGAAATCCCGTGAAGGCAAATACGCTGACCAATCCCCATGGACTATTTCTGAGCGCTTGGGTTAAAAACATGAGCCCATACACTCCAACCAACATGACTAAAATATTTACAGGTGGAGCGCCCATGGCTGCAGACAAGTAAGCGGTAAAGGCACTAAAGAGGAAGGTTAAACTTAGCAATAGGTAGGTGTTACGTAAAACGCTGTGACTTGATAACACAGAATCCCTACGCTGAGTAACTATGTTGACATCGTTTCGGTTCATTTTCTACTCCAGTTATTTATTATAATTATAGCATAAACGGACTTGACATACTCTATATTAATGGTTCTATCCAAATAAATTTCAAATTATTATTAATCGAATTAGTATGCCAGTCAATTCTGTTTTTAAGTACAGTGTAGTAAGATAAGGTTTGAATTTGGTTAAGGGTAAAACATGACTAACGCGCTTACAACTGCAAAACAAATATTATTAGAACCAGCATGTCTTGATGAAAACAGCATTGCAAAATTATTTAACAGGTTAAAAAGCCACCACATAGATGCCGCTGATCTGTATTTTCAGAGTTATAGTGCAGAGTCTTGGTATTTAGAAGACTCTGAGGTGAAAAGTGGAAGTTTTTCTTTAGATAAAGGTGTAGGCATTCGTGCAGTTAATGGAGATAAAACAGGGTTTGCTTATTGTGATGATATTTTATTGTCTTCAATGATAAGAGCTGCAGAAGCTGCTCGCTCTATAGCTCACGCAGGGGTTACACAGTCACAAGCAATCTATGGGGCTGTTTCTCCCATAGCCAGATATCAAAGTATAAACCCCATAGAAGGCATGACCAAACAAGAAAAAATTGCTTTACTTGAATCCATAGATAAAGAAGCTCGTGCACAAGATCCTCGCGTCATTCAGGTGAATGCTTCATTAAGTGGCAGTTATGAAGTTGTCATGGTTGCAGACATGCATGGGGGAATGGCTGCGGATGTAAGGCCTTTGGTCAGCGTACATGTTTCAGTCATTGTTGAAGATAAACAAGGCAAACGAGAATCAGGCCGTTCAGGTGGGGGTGGGCGTGTTGCTTATACTTATTTTACTGAACAAGAAAATGCACTGTATTATGCCCGTGAAGCAGTGCGTGAGGCTTTGATTAATTTAGACGCAAGGGATGCACCTGCTGGAACCATGCCTGTGATCTTAGGCCCAGGATGGCCTGGTGTTTTGTTGCATGAAGCAGTTGGACATGGTCTAGAAGGAGATTTTAATCGTAAAGGTTTGTCTGCATTTTCTAATCAAATTGGTCAGCAAGTAGCAGCACCTGGGGTAACTGTCGTAGATGATGGCACATTGGTAGATAGGCGCGGATCTTTAACAATAGACGATGAAGGGACTCCATCTCAATGCACCACCTTGATTGACAATGGTGTGTTAGTGAACTACATGCAAGATAAACTCAATGCGAAGTTGATGGGTATGAAATCTACAGGCAATTGCCGGCGCGAATCGTATGCACATGTACCTATGCCAAGAATGACCAATACCTATATGTTGGCCGGAAGCCATGATCCCCTAGAAATCATCCGCTCTGTAAAACGTGGTTTATATGCTGTAAATTTTGGCGGCGGTCAGGTAGATATTACCTCTGGCCAGTTTGTATTTTCTGCCAGTGAGGCTTATATGATTGAAAATGGTAAAATAACCTATCCAGTGAAGGGTGCCACCTTAATTGGCAATGGTCCTGAGGTTATGAAAAAAATCAGCATGATAGGGACGGATCTAGCCCTTGATAAAGGCATAGGAGTATGTGGTAAGGATGGTCAATCAGTTCCTGTGGGTGTGGGTCAACCAACATTGAAGATAGATTCGTTAACAGTGGGAGGGACCAGTTAAAGGGGTTCTAAGTATTAGTCCGAATTTAAGATTGAGTGCGGTATATAAAAGTGCTGGGGCTATCATAGTACCTTACAATAACCCACCAAGCCAACTGATGACCAACCCCATGGAGCTTCCCTGCCATTGGTTTTGTTCTGATAACACTAGGCTTTTAAGTAAGTTTACTAAGCAAAGTACTAACTTCCAGTATACGATCTTCTGGTGTTGTGCTGTTTAAAGAAAATTTAAGCCTTTGCGGGCCCTCAAGCTGATAACATTTAGCGTGAACTTGAATCAAATGAATCAAAGCACTGGGATTGATAGCTGGTTGTTCTGTAAAATCTATTTTACCGAAAGTAGCGCCTGCACTGATTTTTTTTATGCCTAATTGCTCTGCTTTTAATTTTAATTCTGTAATAAGCAGCAAATGCTTTACTTGTGCTGGTAGCATGCCAAATCTATCGATCATTTCACCTTGAAGATCTTGTAATTCTTGCCTTGATTCAGCATTTGCAATTTTTTTATACATAATTAAACGATTATGAATATCTGCAATATAATCATCAGGGATGATTGCACTGATTTTTAGATCTATTTCTGGACCATGCACCATAGGCGCAGACAATTGGGGTATTTTACCAGATTTTAGATCCGTAACGGCCCGGTCTAACATCTCCATAAATAAGTTAAAACCAATGGCTTGCATATTACCACTTTGATCTTCACCCAATAACTCACCAGCGCCTCGAATTTCAAGATCATGAGTTGCCAAGGTAAATCCTGCACCAAGATCCTCTAAAGAGACAATGGCTTCAAGCCGCTTGATGGCATCAGAGCTTAATAATTTTTCATTGGCGGTTAACAGATAAGCATAGGCTTGGTGATGAGAGCGACCTACCCGGCCACGTAATTGGTGTAGTTGAGCCAACCCAAAGCTGTCTGCTTTATCAATGATGATGGTATTAGCAGTGGGTATGTCTATACCAGTTTCAATGATTGTTGTACAAACAAGTACGTTGAATCGGTGGTGATAAAAATCAGACATGATACGTTCCAATTCTCGTTCTCGCATTTGTCCATGTGCAAAATGTACCTTCGCCTCAGGCACTAAGCTTTGGAGATCTTGACAGATTCGAGGAATGGTTTGAACATTATTATGCAAGAAGAAAACCTGGCCGCCTCTTGAAATTTCACGAAGTAGGGCTTCCCGAATGATAGTCTCTTGTCTTTCTTGCCAGAAAGTTTTGATGGCAAGCCGCTTCGCGGGAGGTGTTGCAATCAAAGAGATGTCTCTGATGCCAGCCATGGCCATGTTTAAAGTTCTAGGAATGGGTGTAGCCGTCATGGATAAGATATCTACATGGGTGCGCAAGGATTTAATATGTTCTTTTTGTTTAACCCCAAAACGATGTTCTTCATCAATGATCAAAAGGCCTAAATTTTTAAAATTGATATTTTTTTGAAATAATTTATGGGTGCCAATAACGATATCAACTTGTCCTGAGGTTAGGGAGGCTAGAACCGTTTCACATTCTTTATTAGAACGAAAACGTGACAACAGTTCAATTCGTATGGGAAAATCTGCAAAGCGGTCTGTAAATGTCTCAAAATGCTGCCCAGCAAGTAAGGTTGTAGGCACGAGGACACAGACTTGTTTTGCATTATGTACAGCAATGAAGGCAGCTCGCATCGCCACCTCAGTTTTACCAAAGCCCACATCGCCACAAATCAATCTGTCCATGGGGCGTGTGGACTGCATGTCGGTGAAAATCTGTTCTATGGCTTGTAACTGGTCTGTAGTTTCCGTAAAAGGAAACAGACTGGTAAATTTGACATACTCACTTTGATTGATTTCATATTGTTGTCCAGGCATGGCTTCACGTTTGGCATAGAGATCTAACAACTCAATGGCCACATCATGGAT
Organism: Legionella sp.; assembly: GCA_013697625.1. Classification (GTDB taxonomy): domain Bacteria; phylum Pseudomonadota; class Gammaproteobacteria; order Legionellales; family Legionellaceae; genus Legionella. The sequence goes on along the minus strand of JACCWN010000028.1, from coordinate 19,148 downwards.
TTTTTCTACAGCTTTTTTCTTCTCCCTTTGCCATAGATCACTGCCTAATTTGTGCAAGGGTGCATGCTCACTGTCAGCGCCTGTGTAACGACTAATCAAATGTAATGAGGTGACCGGTACATAAATTTTATCTTCCCCGGCATAGGTTAAAACTAAAAACTCGCTGGTAATGTTATTGGCCGTGAGTGTCTGAAGACCTTGATATCGACCAACCCCAAATTCTAAATGCACAACAGGTGCACCCACCCTTAATTCTGCCATATCACGGATGATTAAATCAGGATCTATGGACTTCTGGCTGCTTCGTCGTTGAGGTGTACTTTGCTCACCAAATAATTGCGATTCTACAATGAGTATGATGCTTTTTTGGAGCAATTCACAGCCATCCAGAAGGGATCCGATGGTAATACTTAAGGTATTATCAGTTTCATCTTTGATGAAATCATCCCAAGAATGTTGCACCTTGGGCGTCAATCCACTCAATTTTAATAAATCTAATAAAACCTCTCGACGACCGGCACTATCAACCACAAGTAAATAACGACGTGAAGTATCAGCACAATATTGGCGCAAACGGCTCAGTGGTTCGTCTGTTTTTCTATCAATGCCTAATAATGGGGCGGGCTCAATATTAAAATTAACAGCACCTTTTTTTTCAGAAGGATTATGGAAAAGTCGAAGTTGTTCGTAAGTGTTGGCCTTTGTAAGAAGATCAATTGGTCTGATAAAACAATGGGAAGGAGGTAAAATTGGCCTGGAGATATCATGGCGCCTTTGCTCATAGCGTTCTAAGACTTCTTGCCAAAAGTGTTCAGCATTGGTCTGAATGTCTTCAATGAAACAAATTTTAGCATTTGCTGGCAAATAATCAAAAAAAGTCGCCGTTTTTTCAAAAAATAAAGGCAGGTAATATTCAATGCCAGAGGGAAATTGGCTTTGGCTTATGGAATCATAAATAGGACATAAGCTGGGATTGCCGGAGAATAATTCTCTAAAGGCGCGCCTAAATAGGCTGATGCTTTGCTCGGTTAAAGGTACTTCTCTTGCAGGTAGTACATTGATTTGATTGATTTTTTCTATGGTACGTTGGGTCTCGGTATCAAAGGTCCTAAGGCTTTCTATTTCATCACCTAATAGTTCAATTCGAAAAGGCAGGATACTACCCATAGGAAACACATCAATGATGGAGCCTCGCAAAGCGAATTCCCCATGTTCTAATACTTTATTGACGCAATAATACCCCGACTGTTGGAGTTGATTCCTAAAAGCATTCAAGTCTAATGTATGGCCGGTTTCTAGCATCAGGGTATTTTGATTAACGAAATCAACAGGTCCTATTTGGTGCATCAATGTGCTGACTGAAACGATGAGTATGGCTTCAGAAACTTGTTGAATTCGGCTTAATATCAACAATCTTTGTGAAATGAGATCTTGATGAGGGGAGAATTGATCATAGGGTAGGGTTTCCCAATCCGGAAAAAATAAAACTGGTTGGATGCTATTTTGTGCGCTTAAGAAGAAACCTAATTCAGCTTGTAGCTGGCTTGCGCTCAAGTTGTCTTTAGTAATTAATAACTTGATGCCTGGTGTTTGTTGGCAATATTCTGCTAGTATCAGGGGCAAGCTACTACCATAAAGCCCTCCCCAAATCTGCTTGGATTGCGTGGGCTGGTATAAGATGGTATTTGACATGGCAGCAGCAGGTTATACAGAAAATCACGCATTATACCTACATTTTCCCTCTTTCGCATCTTTATTAAATTCAAAAATCCACGAGTTTTCTTTAATGCATACAATTTGCCTTTAAATGGACTTCAAGCTTTTAATAATGACAAGTTAGGCTTGACGAGAACAATGGTTTCATATAATCTCCAGAACACTTTTCAAATTGTATTTATTTTCATCAAGTTATGTATATATATTTTTGGCTGCAACTGGGAATTAATGGGAGTGCACATGTTCTACCAATTATTTAATGAAGTAAAAAGAGAGACCGAAGAGTCAAGAGGGGTAGATGTACTGAGTTTATTAACCTGTTTGGATGATATAGGTCAACTAGAAGTGGCAGATGAAAAAGATAAAAGAGAAGAAGGCGTTTATACAATTGTCTATGGCGCACCTGCGATTAAAGCAAATATATTCTTATTTTTACTTAATTTTATTTTAAAAGTGAATCGATTATATACAGCTGAAGAGGTCAAGCTTTTGAAACCAGATTTAGACAATCTAGTCAGAGTAATATCGGAGAGCGTTAAGCAGCTAAAGGTAAAATTAAATCTCCAAGAAAGAAATAAACTAGAAGATGTTTTACATAAGATTCAACAAACCAAAGCTAAAATCGATCTATCTATCAGTAATATAGCAGCCAATGGTGAAGATGAGCGTAGCACCACTGCGTGCAAGTCACTCATTCAAACCATCTCAATGAAACAAGGTGAAATACAAAATACCTTGGTTGCAGAAGGTGTGATTAAGGATGCATCCATGAAAATCAATCCCCCCAAACGCAGCATCATGCGACAAATTTTTGACTACGGATTATCTCTTTTAGGGGGTATCGGAGCCGGGACGGGAATGGCATTTTTAGGAGCTGGTACATTGGTAGGACTGGGTCTTACTCCTGTAGGTATTATCGGCGCAATCGTAGGCTTAGCCCTATTGGTTGGAGGTGTCTTGGCATTTTCATTTAGACTGATTGACCAAAAAAGAAAACAAAAATTTTGTGATACACATAAAGATAATATAAAAGAATACTTAATGAATGATGCCAGCGTGGGGGCTAAAAAAAACCAATGGTTGATACAAGGTAAAGAAGAGCAATTAATAAAACTTCAAAAAAACCTTAAAGAACATAAAGAGGAAAGTCAAAAAGAAATTATAACTTTAAAAGAAATGCATGAAAGAAAATTACAACAAAAACTTGATAGTGCGCAACAAACTATCAGTAGTCAACAGAAAACATTGATGATGAATGCTGATACCATAGCTAAATTAAATACCTCATTCGCTGTGGTGGCAGAATATGTAAAAATCTGTAAAAGTACAATGCCACCGGTTGAACATGATGTCGAGGGGGAGGCAGATGACTTGTATCCTTTTACAATAACTCATGAAACAACTGAGGATGTTCGAACAAATTCAGAATCTAAACCTAACCCCAGTGTTACAAAAGCATTGCAGGTGGAGGAGGATACATATAAATTAATTTGTAGCCTTTCTGGTAAAAAATTGCCAAAACGTCCACATTTTTTCCCGTCCCTCCCCTCAGATCCACACGAAACTCCGGTCAAACGTACTTTATTTGAGGATTTGTCTAATTCAACAATATAATGCAACTGTCATAAATTATGTCTAATTCAAGCTCAGGCTATGATTGCAAAATTTATAGGTGGACAAGTAAGTGTTAAGCAGCTAAAAAATTCCTACTCTGCGCACTTTATGCGCGAATTTTAGCAAGTAGCCGATAGAATAAAAGTTTACAACACCGAAGTTGTATAACCTCCGTAACCTGTATTAGCGCAGCGTAATACAGGGAATGCACTTTGAGGGAAAAGTTTATATGAGCTTAAAGAAGGTATATACACTCCTTACTTTCTTCTGGTATCTTAAAAGCATTTATTTGGATAGGGATTATCTATGCAATACGGCGCGTATCATAAAGATGAAAAATTTTACATTATAGCCTTGATTTTTCTGGTTGGTTGCTTGGGTACTCTTTTATTCAGTTTGTATATTACACCTTATTTGATATGGAATTTACCTTATGAAATTCCCAGGTTTATCATCCAAATGGTTCATAATATCAGGCAAGAGCATGGGTATACAGAAGCTACAAGTCGGATGTTGGTTGGGCTTATATTTTATGCTTTGAGTATAATGTTTGGAGTACTCACTTATCTTTTTAGTAACAAATCAAATACAATCGACCATGAGGCTGCATCCACCAATGATGAAAATTCCCAGAGAATTATAGAGCAATCCCAAGCTGAAAACCGAAGCCACATGCACGAGTCTTTGAATCTAGCTTTGAAGCTGCTTTGTTTACTTGTGTTGTTTTTTTTGTTTCTTTGGCTTATTGATAAAATATTTCTAACCACATAATAGGAGTTTGCATGTTGATTTTAAAACGTTGGAAAATCAATAAAACAATAAAGAAACTCAGGGCCATGCAAGCAAATCGCGTACACAATCAGCCATCTGATGAGGTTATAAAGAAAGAAATACAGATATATTTTGAGCTTGCGCAATTGTATAACCGACTAAACAACAATAAAAAATATCCTTATGTCAAAGCGCTTGTCATGGAGTGTTATAGGGGGGCTGCATCATTGGATGATGCACAAGCTCATTTTGAAATAGGTCGTATTTGTCTTGATGAAGCAAAATTCAGACAGGTTTTAGAATCCGAAGAGGTTTTAAATAGTCAAAATAATTCAGTTCTTTGTAAACAACTTTTCCAACAAGCGCATGAGCATTTATTGGCTGCAGATACCTTAAGTCATGTCGCTGCAAAACGACTCAGAGGACTGTGTTTCATTAATGGGTGGGGTGTGGAAGTTGATAAAAAGATGGGTTTTGAATTGGTAGTTGCCAGTGTTGACCAAGAAGGAAGTTGGGATAAAATACCTCAAATCTTTGCAGACCTTGGTATAAATAAACCTGAATTTTACACAGCAATTTTACAACATAGGAAAAATTCTTAATTTACTGATATAATATCCGCACCTGAAAGTTAGGATGTTGGTATCATGCTTCACTTACAAGAATTAACTAATCAAAGGGAACAAACAAGAACCCTTTTAATCACAGAAAGATTGCCTCATTTTTTGTTGGCGCCTTGTGTTCTAAATGTGGCTTATCAAGTGAAAGCCGAAGATGATTATTATTTGATTCAGTTAGGCGTGGAGGGCGTATTCACCATCCAATGTCAGCGCTGTTTACAGGATTTCTCATACCCTTATACTAATAAAACATGTATAGCAGTGTGTAGCACGGATGAGCGGGCCGCCTCCTTACTTGAATATTACGAATGTATTGTTTCTTCAAATAATCAGGTTGTATTAGAGGAGTTAGTCATCGATGAGTTACACCTGTATGCGCCCCAATATCATCTTGATGAATCTGAATGTGACATAGAAGTTATGCAGTTGTTGAATGGAAAAAACGAAACTTATTAATAATTCCTTATTACTTGGATTGATGGTAAAATATAGGTACTATTTCCGCCTTATAATAAATTGTTTAGGAGTAATGTAAATGGCAGTACAACAAAATAAAAAATCTCGTTCACGTCGAGACATGCGTCGGTCCCATGATGCACTTAGTTTACCAACGCTTTCGGTTGACCAAACCACTGGGGAAACACACCGTCGTCATCACATGACTGAAGATGGTTATTATAGAGGCAGAAAAATCATCGATGAAGGTACGACCTACGAGGAAGAAGACGAATAGAGTATAGTTTTTTGAAGACGATTAGCCTTGCAATTGATGCAATGGGTGGGGATCATGGTTTAAGTGTTGTCATCCCAGCCTGTGTGCGTGCAGCCAAAAATAATCCTAATTTAAAACTTCTGGTAGTTGGTGCAGAGGACAAGGTGAGTGCTGCATTAAAAAAGCACGGTGTTTTAACCTCAAAACAATTTACCGTCGTCAATGCCACCGAAGTTGTAAATATGGATGAACTACCCTCACATGCTTTACGGAACAAAAAAGATTCTTCCATGCGGGTGGCAATAAATTTGGTAAAGGAAGGTCATGCCCAAGCCTGTGTAAGTGCCGGCAATACTGGCGCACTCATGGTTATTGCCCGTTTTGTCTTAAAAACATTGCCAGGTATTGATAGGCCAGCCATTGTTTCTGAGGTGCCAACCATCAAAGGAAGAACGTGGGTCATTGATTTGGGTGCCAATGTTGATTCTTGTGCTGAACATTTATTTCAGTTTGCGGTGATGGGATCTGCTTTGGTGCAAGCCCTTCAAAATAAATCAAAGCCTAAAATTGCTCTGTTGAATATCGGCGTTGAAGAAATCAAAGGCAATGATCAAGTTAAGCGTACAGCGCATATGCTTTCTGAATGTTCTCTTCTTAATTATATTGGATATGTTGAAGGTGATCATTTTTATACCGGGGAAGTTGATCTGCTTGTTTGTGATGGTTTTGTAGGGAATGTTGCTTTAAAAGCCAGTGAAGGTTTGGCGAAATTGTTAATTTCAGTGCTTAAAGATTCCTTCAATAAAAATTGGCTTACAAAATTATCTGGTTTTATCGCAACTCCTGCATTAAAACAACTGAAATTGCGACTTGATCCAGCCCGTTACAATGGTGCAAGTTTATTGGGTTTAAATGGTATTGTTGTTAAAAGCCATGGAGGTGCTACTGAGGAAGCCTTCAATTATGCAATAGAAGAAGCGGTGCTCGAAGTTAAAAGTAATGTGGTTGACCTTGTGCGAGATAAAATTAATAATTTTATAAATCAGGGTTTGTTGTTATGACAAACTGTGTCATCAGTGGAACAGGTAGCTATTCTCCTGAAAGACAAATCAGCAATGTCGAACTTGAAACCAAACTTGAGACCACTGACGAATGGATAGTGTCCAGAACAGGCATCAGCAGTCGTAGTGTGGCAGAAGCGCATGAAACCACTTCTTTTATGGCTGCAAAATCCGCTGAGCGCGCTTTGGCAGCATCTGGTTTAGATGCAGATGACATTGACTTGATTGTGGTTGCCACCTGTACCCCTGATAATTTTTTTCCTAGCGTGGCTTGTTATATACAACATGCTTTGAACATAAAGAGATCTATTCCTGCTTTTGATGTGGGTGCCGCCTGTAGTGGCTTTGTGTATGCAATGGATATTGCCAAACAATATATCAGCAGTGGTACAGCTAAACATGTGTTAGTGATTGGTAGTGAGAGCATGTCTAGAGCTGTAGATTGGACTGATCGCTCTACTTGTGTTCTATTTGGTGATGGCGCCGGTGCTGTGGTGTTAAGTGCCAGCGAAAGAATAGGTATCTTAGGTGTGGTACTTCATTCTGCCTTTGATGTGAATAACTTTCTTGTTTATCCCAATTCATCTTTAAACCCAGAAACTACAAAAATCAGCATGCATGGCAATGATGTCTTTAAACTGGCAGTCAATATCATGAGCGATGTTGTAGATGAAGTGTTAGATGTTTGTAAATTAAAAAAAACAGACATCAAGTGGTTGATTCCTCATCAAGCGAATATTCGCATCATACAGGCCATTGCAAAAAAATTAGCACTTCCAATGTCTCAAGTTATTGTTACCATCGCTAACCAAGGCAATACCTCTGCTGCCTCTATACCCTTAGCTCTGGATTATTCCATTCGGAGTAAAAAAATTAAAAAAAATGATTTACTTTTGATAGAAGCTTTTGGTGGTGGTATGACTTGGGGCGCTATGGTTGTTCGATATTAATATAAAAGGATGGAAACCTATGGTAAATACAGCCTTCGTTTTCCCTGGACAAGGTTCGCAAACAGTTGGTATGTTAGCGGATCTTATTCCCAAGTATTCAATAATTACGGCATTATTCTCCCAAGCTTCAGAGATTGTAGGCTATGACCTATTGCAACTTGTATTACAAGGACCTGAAGAAAAATTAAATCAAACTGAACACACCCAGGTGGCTATGCTAACTGCTGATGTGGCTGTGTTTGAACTATTAATGCAACAGGCAGTTCCAATGCCACAATGGATGGCAGGACATAGCTTAGGTGAGTACGCAGCATTGGTTGCTGCCAATGCTATGAGCTTTACGGATGCGGTTGTACTTGTAAGAAGTCGGGCACAAGTGATGCAACAGGCAGTGCCCATGGGACAAGGGGCCATGGCTGCAATTGTTGGTTTATCAGATGATGAGGTTTCGGTTTTATGTAAACAAGCCAGTTTAAAAAGTGAGCTTGTTTCCCCCGCTAATTTTAATGCAATTGGACAGGTAGTGGTAGCTGGACACACACAAGCTGTAGAGCGATTAATACAGCTTGCATTCGATGCAAATGCGCGATTGGCTAGAATAATTCCTGTTTCTGTACCCTGTCACTGCCCTTTATTGAGAGAAGCTGCTGAGGTATTTGCAGATAGCTTAGAAAAAACACCCTTGAGGTCACCTTCTGTTTCGGTGGTGAGTAATGTCGATTTAAGTATATATCAATCGGCTGAACACATTAGAAATAATTTACAAGCACAATTATACAGTCCAGTACGATGGGTTGAAACAATCCAATTATTTAAAAATAAGGGAATAGATTTTATAATTGAGTGTGGTCCTGGAAAGGTACTCAATGGTTTGGTTAAAAGAATTGACAAATCCTTAAGCATAATTAGCGTTTATGATACAATAAGTTTGAATGGGGTAGTAACAAGCTGATCTCGTACGTCATCCCGAAAACATGAGGATCTCCGAATGTAGGCTTGGAGTCATAGTCTGGAGATCCTTCACTATGTTCAGGATGACGGACTTTGTTCAGGATGAGAGACTTGTGTTCAGGATGAGGGACTTTGTTCAGGATGACGGACTTTGTTCAGGATGAGGGACTTTGTTCAGGATGAGGACTTTGTTCAGGATGAGGACTTTGTTCAGGATGACGGGGCATTTAGTACGTCATCCCGAAAGCATTGAGGGATCTCCGGATCTAGGCTTGAGTCATAGTCTGGAGATCTGATACTTGTGCTTAGTTACAAATTTGCCATAGAATTTGAAAAAGAATGGTTAAATGAGATCTTCTTAGAATCATCTGGAGAGACATGATGTGCAAAATAAATGGAAAAATTGCTTTGGTTACTGGTGCAAGTCGGGGTATTGGTCAAGCCATTGCTTTAGAATTGGCAAGACAGGGGGCTTTTGTACTCGCTACTGCTACCACTGAAGAGGGTGCTAAAGCTATTACAACTGGGTTTGAAAAAGAAGGTCTCGCTGGAAACGGTTTGGTATTAGATGTAACAAACTCGCAACAAGTGGATGATTTAATGACACAACTGGCTGATAAGGAACAAAGCCCTTCTATTTTAGTGAACAATGCTGGCATTACCTCAGATAACCTACTTTTGCGTATGGAGGATGAGGAGTGGTATAAGGTCATAGAAACAAACTTAACCGCTGTGTATCGAATGTCGAAGGCTTGCTTAAAACCAATGTTCAGAGCCAGGTATGGACGAATCATTACCATTGGTTCGGTCGTGGGTTCAAGTGGTAATTCGGGACAGGTGAATTATACTGCTGCAAAAGCAGGCATAGTGGGTCTTACCAAATCCTTGGCTCAGGAAATGGGCAGTAGAGGTATTACGGTGAATGTGGTTTCACCGGGCTTTATAGACACCGATATGACTGCAGCTTTACCAGATAAAATTAAAGAAGAAATGCTTAAACGAATTCCTTTGCGTAAGCTAGGAAAACCAGAAGATATCGCAGATGCAGTCGTTTTTTTAGCATCTGACAGTGCTAGCTATATCACAGGTGAGACAATTCATGTCAATGGCGGCATGTATATGAGTTAAATCTACTTGCGTTATCTGTATAATTGAATAAACTACCCGTCAGTATGTTAGTTATTTCTATCAATCGAAAGAGGAAAATTAAGTTATGAGTACAATTGAAGATCGCGTACGTAAAATTGTGGTTCAACAATTAGGCGTTAAAGAAGAAGAATTAAAAAATGATGCATCCTTTGTTGATGATTTAGGCGCTGATTCCTTGGATACTGTAGAATTGGTTATGGCTTTAGAAGAGGAATTTGAAACAGAAATTCCAGATGAAAAAGCTGAAAAAATCACAACAATCAGTGAAGCTATTAATTACATCGAATCTAATCTAAATAAAGAAGAGGTTTAGAACCTCACAACAGTTACTTGTTAATGGCTAGAGCCTCAATACCTTGTACCGTGGACTATGCACAAAACATCGTGAGATTCTTTTTTTAAGGTAAGCTTTAGTTCCTGCATCAGTTAGCCGCTCCCACTTTTTAATCAGTTGGTGGCGGTAGTTTATGCCTCGGAAGACAATTGTAACTGAACACACTTATAGTCGCTGGCGCGTAATTGATTTTTAACCAGTCCCGACGGCCCCCGTCGAACTATAGATGGATGAGTGTTGCTCTAGCGACTATATAGGTAAAATCCTGCTTGTCTGGATGAAATTTTTGATCTGTATTCTTTTTTTGAGGAGCTTTCATTGAATAAACGACGTGTGGTTGTTACTGGCATGGGGATGCTTTCTCCTGTCGGCCTCAATGTGAACGAATCTTGGCAAAATATCATAGCCGGTGTGAGTGGGGTCGGTTTGGTTGAAGAATTTGATACCAGCGAATATAGCACCAAAATTTGGGCTAAAGTCAAAAATTTCAATGCTGAAAATATTATAGCTGCAAAAGATGCTAGAAAGATGGATCTATTTACTCAATACGGCATGGTTGCAGCAGATGAAGCCATGCGTGATTCCGGTTTGGTTATGGATGAAGCTTTGTCTTGTCGAACTGGCGTTGCTGTTGGTGCCGGGATTGGTGGCATTCAAACCATCACGAACAATCAAGATAAATTAACCACTGGTGGCCCACGCAAGGTGTCTCCTTTTTTTATTCCCGCCGGAATAATCAACATGGTGGCGGGACAGATTTCAATCAAACATAAGTTAAAAGGCCCAAATATTTCAGTAGTTACAGCCTGTACTACTGGAACACATAACATAGGACTTGCTGGACGTATGATTGCCTATGGTGATGCGGATGTTATGATATGTGGTGGCGCAGAAATGACTTCCACACCTCTGTGTTTGGCTGGTTTTTCTGCTGTTCGCTCTTTATCAAAGCGCAATGATGCGCCAGAAAAGGCATCACGTCCTTGGGACAAAGACCGAGATGGCTTTGTGATGGGCGAGGGTGCGGGCATTTTAATTCTTGAAGAATACGAACATGCATTGGCTAGAAAGGCAACAATATATGCTGAGCTTGTTGGTTTTGGAATGTCTGGGGATGCATATCACATCACAGCACCTGATGAAGATGCCGATGGCGCTTCGCGATCCATGATGGCTGCAATCAATGATGCAGGCATAGCTGTCAAACAAATTGATTATATCAATGCCCATGGCACATCTACCTATCTCAATGATCTCAATGAAACCAAAGCAATTAAACGGGTGTTCAAAGAACATGCCTATGATTTGGCAGTAAGCTCTACTAAATCTATGACAGGCCATTTACTAGGGGCAGCAGGGGCAATTGAGGCCATATTTAGTATATTAGCGCTTAGAGATCAAATTGCCCCACCAACCATCAATTTAGATACGCCGGATGAGGGATGTGATTTGAATTATGTGGCACATACCGCGCAAAAAAGAACTATACAGTATGTCTTAAGTAATTCTCTAGGGTTTGGTGGAACAAATGGCAGCTTAATATTCAAGCGAATTTAAATGGAACTATTCAGACATAAAACCCTTAGATTTTACAGTATTGCTGTCTGTTTTTTGTCTTTTTTACTTGTATTCTGGAATTCATATAGATTATTTAGTAGTCCTTTAGTACCTTCTCACACTCAATCTGCCATTATTCAGGTTCATAGGTCCACTTCAGCACATGAGTTTGTTCAAAATTTAAAAACAAATAATTATATTTCTTCCAGTTCGCTCTTGCTTTTGATCATTCGATTAGAAGGTCTAACGCATCAATTAAAAGCTGGAGTTTACCAAATTAAGCCCGGTGAGACTGCCCATCAATTGTTACACAGGGTAGTGGCAGGGGATGTATTGAGGCATAATTTTACAATCATTGCCGGTACCAGGTCTTTAAAAATTGAACAGGACATGATTCAAAGCCCACATCTTGAATATCACCCTGAGGATTGGAATGCGATAAAAAAAGATCATCCAAATGCAGATGGGTTATTACTTGCTGAAACTTATCAGTATCGTGCGGGAAACACGAGCAGGTCTATACTTGAGCAAGCAAATCAAGATTTGATTAATTTTCTTAACAGCACTTGGCATAGCAGAGCACCTAATTTACCTTACAAAAAGCCCTATGATTTATTAATTGCAGCCTCCATCATAGAAAAGGAAAGCGCCTCACCGGAAGAAAGAAAACTAATTTCAGGTGTTCTCATCAACAGATTAAACAAAGGGATGCCTTTACAGATGGATCCTACGGTTATATACGCATTAGATAATGCCTATAAAGGAAAGTTGTCTCACAATGACTTGATGGTTGATTCACCCTATAATTCCTATCGGTATCGAGGCTTGCCCCCTACACCCATTGCTATGGTTGGTAAAGAGTCTATTTTGGCTGCAGCTCAGCCACAATCTTCAAACTACTTATACTTTGTTGCAAAGGGAGACGGCAGCCATCAATTTTCCGAAACCTACATTCAGCAAAGACAAGCCATCAGTCAATACCAACACAAGGGCGCTTAAAGTGCAGTCCTTATCTGGTAAGCTTATAGTCATAGAAGGTCTTGAAGGTGCTGGGAAATCTACAGCTGTTCATACATTGATTGCGCTTTTATCGCAAAGGTCCATTCCTGTCCTTACTGTTAGAGAACCTGGTGGCACCCCCATAGGCGAGACCATTAGAAGTATCATCAAAAATCCTGAATATGAAACGCAATTAGATGATAAAAGTGAATTACTTTTGATGTACACTGCAAGAATGCAGTTGCTTGAACAAGTGATTAAGCCTGCATTAAAGCAAGGCAGCTGGGTTATTGCAGACAGGTTTGAATTATCTACACTTGCATACCAAGGGGGCGGTCGCGGTTTGGATAAGCAAATGATTCAAACCTTATCTAACTTTTGTTTACAAGGCTTTAAACCAGATCTTACTTTGTATTTAGACATAAGCCCAGAAAGAGGGATGCAAAGAGCCAGATTAAGAGGACAGTTTGATAGGATTGAGCAGCAACCTTTAGCGTTTTTTAACAAAGTTCATCAATCATACATACAACAGCTTAAGGACAATCCGCAGATTGTGCGGATTGATGCAAGCCTACCTATAGAGGCTGTACAAGCTAATATACAAGCTGTTATCGAACATTTTCTAAAGTCTTTATATGAATAATCATACATCTCAATGGCAATTGTTACAAAAAGCTTGGCAGGAACACCGCATGCCACAGGCTCTATTGTTTGTAGGCCCGCTGCATTGTGACCTTAAGAAATTTACTACGCAATTGATTCAATTACTCTTATGTTGTAACCAAGCGTCAAACGCCTCTATGCCTTGCCTACAATGTATTGATTGCCACATGGCTGCCACTATCCAGCATCCGGATTTGGAATGGATAAAACCTGAAAAAACAGGTGCGGTCATTAAAATTGATTCCATTCGCCAGTTACAACAATCTGCCTATTTGACTCCGCATCGAGCAAAACATCGGATTATAGTGATTGAGTCAGCAGAGAAAATGAACACCGCTGCTGCCAATGCAGTATTAAAAATACTAGAAGAGCCAGCTGCGCACACCCTGTTTATACTCCTGGCTGAGCAAGTCAGTACTTTGTTGCCAACGGTATTAAGTCGTTGTCATCTCTTGCGCTTTTCTTCCTTTGATGATTCTAGCCTCCAAAACCTATTAAGCTTAGGTGCGCGCTACCCACAAGATTCAGAACGCGCTTTGATGATGGCAGAAGCAGAGCCTATCATGGAAGATTTCATAGCCATGTTGGATAATAAAATGCATCCTTGTACAGTTGCTGCTAAGTGGAATGGCTTTGACTTGTCTACCTTGTTGTGGCTTTTATATTTAACATTTGCTCAACTTCTTCAAATGAAGCACAGAAAATCCCCGGTGTCAGGCCCAGCTTCCCAACAATTGATTACATTGTCATCTTTATTACAGGCCAATTTAATTTTTAAAGTATTGGATGAAATAAATTTATTATATAAAAAATTAAATCAAAATATGAATATCAATCAATCTTTGGCTTTAGAAAATTTGCTTTTTTCTTTGATGGACAATCGATGAGGGATAGAGCATTGTTATCCTGCCAATTTCTAGATAAAGAGGCACTGTATATGGCCTATATGCCTTTTGTGAAGGATGGTGGTTTGTTTATTAAAACCGCTCATCAATATTCGCTTGAGACAACTGTAACTCTAGCTATCGGTATCTGGGATGAGACACCCACCTTTTATCTTAAAGGAAAAATCATTTGGGTGACCCCCGAAGGTGCTCAGGATAATAAACCCGCGGGTGTGGGGGTACAATTTCTAGGAGAAGAAAGCCACCTGTTAACAAAGAAAATTGAAACCACTTTGGCAGACATGTTAAATTGTAACCATATCACGCATACATTTTAATCATAGAGGAAAATCATGCTTATTGATTCACATTGTCATTTGAATTTCATCTCATTAGATGAATTTAATCAGGACATGGCAGAGGTTCTAGCCAGAGCGAATGCTCAGGATGTAGAACATTTTTTATGTGTATGTGTTGAGTTATCAGATTACCCTGAGTTAGAGCGCCTGGCTCAATCCTACCCCAATATCAGCATTTCAGTTGGAGTCCACCCTAACAGTGACATGTCCCCTCCGGTTACATCCGAAATATTATGTGATCTTGCGAAAAATCCCCAGTGTATTGCCATAGGTGAAACCGGACTGGATTATTACAGAACAACTGCAGATGATGAGCAAGAAATCCAACGTCATCGCTTCAGAGCGCATATCCAAGCTGCCATTAAAAGTTCAAAGCCTTTGATCATACACACAAGGCAATCCGCTGAAGATACCCTAAAGATAATGGCGGAAGAAAATGCTTCTACAATTGGTGGCGTTATGCATTGTTTTTCAGAAAATTTAGACATAGCAACACGCGCCATGGAGTTAAATTTTTACATCTCATTTTCTGGGATTGTCACTTTTAAAAATGCAACAGTTTTACAGGAAGTTGCAAAAAAAATACCATTAAATAGAATATTAATTGAGACCGACGCCCCTTATTTAGCCCCCGTGCCTTTTAGGGGCAAGCAAAATCATCCAGCTTTGGTAAAATACGTGGCAGAAGCGATAGCACAACTGCGTGGCATATCCTATGAAGAAGTTGCACGTGCAACAACACAAAATTTTAAAACTTGTTTTTTAAATAAACAGTCAAACGCTTGAGGTAAGCATGGATTTATATATTGGAGTAATGTCTGGAACCAGCATGGATGGCATTGATGCAGCCCTGGTACAACAACCATCAAATACCTTGCTGTATGGCATCACCAAGCCCTACAGCGAGGCCACTCGAGAGCAAATAGAGTGTTTATTAAGTGCAGAAAATGTCAGTTTACCATCCATTTGTCAGTTAAATACTTCGATTGGACGAGAATTTGCAGCAGCTGTAAATGAGTTATTGATTCAATCAAATACAAGCTCAGATAAAATCATGGCCATTGGTAGTCATGGCCAAACCCTTTGTCATGACACCCGTTGTAATACCCCCTATACATTACAGCTAGGCTGCGGGCACACCATTGCCTCTCTAACTGGAATCAAAGTGATAGCGGATTTTAGAACCAAAGATGTTGTCAATGGTGGGCAGGGCGCACCCTTTGCACCCATATATCATCAAGAACTATTTGCCAATAGCAAGTCCTGTGTAGCTTTAGTTAACATTGGAGGGATAGCCAACCTAAGTTTAATAAGTCCTGATAACTTGACACAAGGGTGGGACCTTGGACCTGGTAATTGTTTGATGGATGCTTGGATACATAAAAACAAAGGATTGTGGTACGACGATGGCGGCATATGGGCCAAACAGGGTAATGTAATACAGCAATTGCTTGAGACCTTCTTATCAGATCCATTTTTTGCTTTAACCGCGCCTAAAAGCATAGGCAAGGAATATTTTTCTATGCAATGGCTAGATTCACATATAAAACATGAGTATAAGCCAGTAGATATCCAAGCGACCTTATTGTCATTAACCACCCACCTGATTGCTAAGGAGCTATTACTATCCAAACTACCTACGAACCTCCTTTATCTATGCGGAGGTGGTGCGCATAACCTGCATTTGGTTGAGACTTTATCAGCTTTATTATCTGATTTTAGAGTAAGAAGCATAGGGGAGGCAGGCATAGATCCTGATTATTTGGAAGCCATGATGTTTTCTTGGTTTGCATTCAAAACGCTCAATGAAAGTCCTATTGATCTCTCACCCATCACAGGTTCGAGAGGACCTGCAATTTTAGGTGCTATTTATAGTAATTGATGTCTGACTAACTGTTGATGGTAATTTTTTTAATTTGCCTCTTGTATCTTCTTTTATTTACTATAAAAATAATCCTATGTACTCTGGACAGATTGACTTTATCTCTTATCATTACACAAATGAATTGACAAACTAATTGGGCATAAGTTTAAATGGACGCCCAAAGAGTTAAGCGGAGTTAAATTGAAATCACAGATCAACATGGATGTAGATTTAAAATCATCCAACAGCCTTACCACTGCTTATTTTATTTTTTTTCTAGCAGCTTCTTTTTATTTATATGAATTCATTTTGCAAGTTGCACCCAGCGTCATGGCAGAAGCTATGATGAAAACATTTGGGGTTACAGGTGAAGGCTTTGGATTTATTTCTGCCTTTTATTTTTATGCCTATGCACCTACGCAACTCCCAGCGGGGGTGTTGTATGATCGCTATGGACCTCGCAAATTAATGACTTTTGCCATTGCTTTGTGCGCTTTAGGTTCTGCTTTTTTTGCTTCAACTGATTCTGTTCTTACTGCCTGTATCGGTCGATTTATGATAGGCGTTGGATCTGCTTTTTCTTTTATTGGTGTTTTGGTATTGATATCTCGATGGTTTCCGCCTTCTTATTTTGCAATATTGGCAGGTGTGGCACAATTAATGAGCTCCATAGGTGCCATTTTTGGTGAAATGCCCTTGGCTGCATTGATTGATAAAGTTGGGTGGCGTGAGGCCAGTTTCATTTTATCCATCGTTGGTTTTATACTGGCAGGTTTTTTCTGGGTATATATTCGTGACTTCCCACACCAACGTAATCAAACGCTGCCCCAGCACTACCTCAGGGAGGAATGGAAACGTTTGTTGGCTGTGTGTAAACATGCACATACTTGGATTATTGGTGGTTATGCATTTGCCATCTGGACACCCATAGCTGTTTTTGCAGCACTTTGGGGCGTACCCTTTCTTCAAGAAAAATACCAAATTTCAGTAATAGCAGCTTCGGGTTTATGCAGTATGGTTTGGATAGGCATTGGAGTGGGAAGTCCATTGTTAGGCTGGTTCAGCGATAAAATGGAATCTCGTCGCATAGCTTTGATCATCAGTTCGGTATTAGGCCTACTGTCCACCTTATTAATAATATACTTACCCGGTCTTTCTTATAATTGGGCGCACTTTGTTTTATTTGTATTGGGTTTGGGTGCAGGAGGTCAAACGGTGAGTTTTGCGGTTGTTAAAGAAAATAATCCACCTGAATTGGTAGGAACCGCATCTGGTTTTAATAATCTTGCAGTATTAATAGGTGGAGCAATATTCCAACCCTTGGTAGGGTATCTATTGCATCATGCAAATACCGTACACACACATGTCGATGGGGTGCACATTTACAGCGTCCAAAGTTACCAAAGGGCTTTGTTGGTAATGCCCTTGTGTTTTACAGCCAGTTTGATTATTTCGCTTTTTATTCTCAAAGAATCATACCCAGGAAGAAAACTATAATTACCTAAACACACCTGTTATTGGGGGTATGGTCCTTGGATATAGCAAAAACCTAGGATTTAACAATTTATAATTTCATCATCAATTATAAGATCCAGCTGATTGCGTTTATTAAAATTTAAGAAAATAAACAGTAGTACACATAGACTGATGATGATGCAATAGAGCCCAAAATTGAAATTATTATGTTTATAAGTATAATTTGCGATTTCAATACCAAGGGCACCTATCAACATAACACTTAAGCTGATTACTGCCGAAGCCGTACCTTTGCTTATTTTAGTGATGTACAGACAATATCTATTTAAGGGTGCAGAGACAATGCTTAAAGCAAAGAAATATAAAATTATACCCGGAAGTAGCAGCTTGTAATCATTCCCATAAAAATAAGGCAATAGGGCACTCAACAAAGCGCCAATGGCTACAATGATTGAGCCTATGCAAATGATGCTTTTTAATTTAAATCTATAAGTTAAGTAATGCAATGTCCAATTGCCTAGAATGGTTGCCCCAAAAATTGGAAGTTGCCAAAGTCCATATTGCATGACTGTAAGTTTGCCCTCAGCAATCATAATGATAGGAGCAAGTGCTATCCAAGCGATACATGGAACGCCTACCAAAGCAAGGGCTAGAGAACAGTAACAAAAGCACTTATCTGTAAACAAAGCTTTATAATTTTGCATAATTCTAGTAAAAGAAAATGGGGTCTTTGCTATAAATTCTCCTGTTGTTTTTTGTTGACCTAAAGATTCAGGCATATACCGCCACAATCCCCAAAAAGCCACCAAAGCTGCTAAGGCAATCATGATAAATATGTACCGCCATGAATAGTAATGAATGACAAAGGCACCTAAAAGAGGTCCCAAAAGGGGTGCTAAGATAGCCGCATTGGCCATAATTGCAATGAGTCGAATAGCATCCATTTCTGCAAAAATCTCTTGAATGGTTGCATATCCAATCACACAAATAAAACACAGGCCAGTGCCCTGAAAAAAACGAGCAATTAAAAATTGATCCATGCTATTTGAAAAAGCAATCAGTAAAGTAAACCCAAAAAATAGAGCTGCACCAAGGAGCATCAATGGCCTTCTACCATAGGTGTCAGATAAAGGGCCCAAAAAGATTTGTAAACTGGCTCCTCCAAGAATATACATGGTAAGAGAAGTAGCAACAGCGGTTTCTGGTGCATGAAAGGATTGCACCACATGAAGCATACCAGGCAAAATCATATCATTTGCAATGTAGGTTAAGAACTCATACATGACCAAAAAAAAGGCGAAAGTGAGCGCGGCCCTACGTGTAATTGGAATCAATGGATTAGCCATGCAAATTGCCTTTTATAAAAAAATATTGTAATTAGTCGCTGGCACGATACTCATTATCTCTTAGTTAGACGTCCCGCGGCCATCATTACCCATAAGTATGTCGTCCCGGAATTTAGTGCTGC
>JACCWN010000020.1 GCA_013697625.1 Legionella sp. | reverse complement strand
CTAATGCTTTTGTTAATACACTCGCTTTTATTGCTGCTGTGTAGTGTGTTACTTGTCTCATCATTCATTCCAATTCGCCCGCAGATTATTTAATTCAGAGGCGACAACTTTCCTGAAACCGGGGGGTTGTGCCTTAATCATTTCTTTCAGGCGCCCAATTTCCCCCTCAAGCGAAGAGAGGCGTTCGTGCAGTTGACAGACTTCTATGTTTTTTAATGCATAGGCTTGCAATAAATTAAAATCAGAAAAAACCATGAGACATCAGTAAAGTAAGAACAAATGATTTCACCAATCTTGCTACACTTTTTGGAGTAGCGCCTGATAGCCAACCTTTGGCTTTTCACGTTTGATTGATTTAACCATGCTTCGAAGTAGGAGCGCTGCGGCGAAAGCCGCGGCATCCTTATCCCAACATCCGGCATTTTGCAAGCTTGTTGACACTCTTTTTTGTGAATTTAAGCAACGAATAATTTCTGGGTTGTGTGGAACACAATGGCATTCGGTTAAGGTTTACTACGATTAAAATCGTTGTTAAGAGTATTGAATTTCCAGGATAAAAAGGTAAGCTTAGGTGACTTCAGTAGAGCTTTATTGCCTTAACCGAATGCCATTGGTGTGGAGCAAGTGACGAAAACCGGGATTTCATTAATATCTGTACAAAACATCATGGGTTTTTCCGCATATCCAGCCTAAACTAATAGTATGGACCCCCTCTTTAACCAGGATTCGTTATGAGGCAGAATGAAAATGTTAAGTTCATTCAATAAAATGAGGGATCCATAATGAAGAATATTAAAGTATTAGGGATTGATTTGGCAAAGGATGTTTTTCAATTACATGGAACAGATGCCAAGGGGAATCGTGTATTAACTAAACGTTTAAGTCGAAGAAAACTTATTGAGTATATGGCTAATATTACTCCCTGTTTAGTTGGCATAGAGGCTTGTGGAGGGGCTCATTATTGGGCACGGGTATTTGATGAACAAGGACATACCGTAAAAATAATGTCACCGCAATTTGTAAAACCCTATTTAAAATCTAATAAAAATGATGCTCGAGATGCTGAAGCAATTGCTGAAGCAGTAACAAGGCCTAACATGAGATTTGTTCCTAAAAAAACGATGGAACAGCAGGACGTGTTGTTGCATCACAGAGCTAGAGAGTTAGCTATGAAACAGCGAACAGCACATGGCAATCAGATACGAGGTTTATTAGCTGAATATGGTATTGTTATTGGAAAAGGCTTTTCTCATCTTAATGAATTGCCAGCGATTTTAGAGAAAGAAGAAGGCAAATTAAGTGTTGTTTCAAAAGAAGTATTTTTGCAGTTATATGAACAATTAAAAGCATATGTTGAGCAGGTTAACTATTATGAGAAAAAAATTCAAAATCATGCTGCTACTGATCCACGCTGCATAGCAGTCCAGGAAGTAGAGGGTATTGGTCCAATAACAGCATCAGCCATAGTGGCTACAATTGGTGATGCCAATGCTTTTAAAAATGGGCGCGAAGTCTCTGCTTGGCTGGGCTTGATACCAAAGCAGCATTCAAGTGGCAATAAAATAGTTTTGGGAAGTATTACAAAACGAGGTGATCGTTATGTAAGAAAATTACTTGTTCATGGAGCTCGTTCTGTTGTGAATACATGTGATAATAAAACTGATAGAAAAAACCAGTGGGTTGCTGACAAAAAACAGCGTTGTGGTTATAACAAAGCAACGGTTGCTCTGGCTAATAAAAATGCGCGTGTCATCTGGGCACTATTAGCGACAGGTGAGTGTTATCGAAAAGCAGAACCCACTGCGATGCAAGCAGCATGAGCAAGAAAACGAATTATTACATTGTTGTTTCGCCTAATTTGGTTGAATGTAAAAAGCACATCCAACCAAATTAGGCGATATAAAATGAGTAAGGCCACAAACCGTCCAGGAGATTGCTTAAGGTAAATAAAGATTGATAGCAAAACAGGTAAGACCAGCTTTTTCAAAACCTATTCATTGCCTGGGTCGCAGATAAGACCGTCAAACTGATCAGGAGGAAAAGCGCAGATACTATCAGGGTCAGAGTGAACGTATATCACTCATTAAGAGACCGAATACATGACTGCATCTCAACCTACATTGCAAAATTTTTAAAATTACCTCTTGCAAAACCGGCGGGGTCCATACATGGCAATGAC
>JACCWN010000015.1 GCA_013697625.1 Legionella sp. | reverse complement strand
CTGCGCTCCCCAATGACTGACGCCTTGTCGTATGCCTTATATTTTGCCTTCGGCAAAACATCCGGCCCTAAGGCTACCAGGGACTACAGGCCTCGGTCTTCGACCTTCCTTGGCCTGCAGCGATTGAAATTATGCCTGATAGGCGATTTTTGGCAACCCATGCGGAGTTCGCTGCATGGGCAAATAGCAAAAAACAACTACGCATGGAGTACTTCTATCGTGAAATGAGAAAAAAATACAACATTTTATTAGAAGACAATGGGACAAATAAGCCCGTAGGCGGTGTGTGGAATTACGATAAGGAAAACCGCAAAACACCTAAAAAGGCAATGACATCACCCAAACGAATCGCGCATGCAAAATCAGATATAACCAAGGAAGTTTTGCAACTGGTTAGCAGTCATTTTTCGCATCACTTTGGCACACTAGAACCCTTTAATTATGCTGTTACCCGCAAAGAGGCTTTGATAGAGCTGGAACATTTTATAAACATAGTACTAACCGATTTCGGCGATTATCAGGATGCCATGGTGGCTGGCGAACCCTATCTCTATCACTCGCTTATCTCAAGTTATCTGAATGCAGGTTTGTTACTCCCACTTGAAATTTGTCAGAAGGCTGAAGATGCTTATTATAATGGCATTGCCCCTCTTAATGCCGTCGAAGGTTTCATTCGCCAAATTCTCGGCTGGCGAGAATATATTCGTGGTATTTATTGGCATTTTATGCCTGATTATGGCTCACGTAATAGCCTAAATGCGACCACTCCACTGCCGAATTTCTATTGGACAGCACAGACTAATATGTATTGCATGAGCGAGGCCATTCGACACACCCGCGACCACGCCTATTCCCATCATATCCAGCGACTTATGATTACAGGTAACTTCGCCCTGCTCGCGGGACTCGACGTAAACCAGGTGCAAGAATGGTATCTTGCAGTTTATTCGGATGCCTATGAGTGGGTGGAAATGCCCAATACCCTGGGCATGGCGCTTTTTGGTGATGGTGGTGTGGTTGCCAGTAAGCCATATGCAGCTAGCGGTAAATATATTAACAAGATGAGCAATTATTGCAATAAATGTGTTTATAATCCTAAGTTAATGACAGGCGAAGGAGCCTGTCCATTTAACGGGCTTTATTGGGATTTTCTAGCCAGGCATGAAAGCGCATTTCGAAGTAATCTGCGCCTGCGGTTTGTTTATTCCACCTGGGATAAGTTTGGACTGGTAAAGCAAAATTCGATTCGCAAGCAAGCGGCACTTAGCTTAAAAAAAATGGCTGATAATACTTTGTGAGAACAATTTAGGATGCACATAAGTTCATGTAAATTTGCGGACAAGTCTGCTTTTAATGTGATAAATTTATCTAGAGGTTTAGAATAGTAAAAGGATTTTTTTTGTCTAGACGAATTGCAATTATTGGTTCAGGTATATCCGGTTTAGTGAGCGCTTATTTACTTAGCGAAAAATTTGAGGTGTCGCTATTTGAGGCGAATAATTATGTGGGGGGTCATACTAATACCGTATCAGTAGAAATAGCGGATGAACGATACGCGCTTGATACCGGGTTTATAGTCTTTAATAAGAAAACCTACCCTAATTTTTGTAAATTGCTCGAGAAATTGAATGTTCCCATTCAATTAAGTGAAATGAGTTTTAGCTACCGCTCAATGAGCAGTGGATTTGAGTACAATGGACATAATTTGAATACCTTGTTTTCAGATCGCTCAAATATTTTCCGACCCAGTTTTTATCGCTTTATCAAAGAAATTATATCGTTTAATAATGATGCAAAAAAATTTCTTGCTCAATCTTCGGATAAAAAAATGTCAATGGAAGAATTTTTAGGTCACCATGAATATTCCTCTCAATTTACTGAATGTTACCTTTTACCCATGTTGTCAGCAATTTGGTCTAAAAGTAAAGAGGATACTTTAAGCTGCTCTGCTCAATTTGCTTGTACATTTTGTGAGAACCATGGTTTATTGGATTTATATAACCGACCTCCGTGGTATGTTATAGCCCAAGGCTCAAGTAGCTATATTCAACCTATGTTAGAAAAAATAAAGGATAGAGTTTACCTGAACACAAAGATTGAATCGATTGAACGCAACAAAAATTATGTGGTGTTGAAATCAAAATGTAATGAATTTAAATTTGATTGCGTAGTTATTGCTACTCATAGCAATCAAGCATTGAAACTTTTGTCAGAACCGAGTATCGATGAACATAAACTCTTATCAGCAATTAAGTATACTGATAATAAAGTGGTTCTACATACGGATGAGCACATAATGCCCAGAAAAAAACTATCTTGGGCCAGTTGGAATTATTTAGATGATGGGCGTTCACCTCCAGCGCTAACGTACTATATGAATCGCTTGCAATCCATTCAGTCACCTACCAATTTTTTTGTGTCATTGAATCTTTCTGAATCAATAGACAAAAACAAAATCATCCAGCATTTCAACTACGAACACCCTTGTTTTGATTTACCAGCGCTAGATGCCCAACAGCAAAAAAATTTGATTAATGGACTAAATAACACCTATTATGTAGGAAGTTATTGGGGGTATGGATTTCATGAAGATGGCGTCAAAAGTGCCATGGATACATGTGAACTAATCAAGGGATTCGATGTTTGAAGACAATATTTTTAGTGGGAAAATCAGACATCGTCGCTTTAGCTCAAAGCCACATAGATTTTCCTACCAGTTATTCATGTTTTGTTTTGATATAAAAGAACCACGCCAAGCCTTTAGAAATATCAAACAAGTTTCGATTGAAAGATGGAATTGGTTTTCATTTCGTCGTAAAAATTATCTAAATTATCCAGATATTTCTATGGATGCATATGCTAGGCAATTAGTTGTTGAAAAATTTAAAACATACCCCAAAGGAAAAATTTATCTTCTAACCCAACTCGAATGCTTAGGTTACTGCTTTAACCCCATCAGTTTGTTCTTCTTTTTGGATGAAGGCAATCAGAAGTTAGATTTTCTTATACTCGAGGTCACAAATACCCCATGGGGTGAAAAGCATAATTACATTTTGAAAAGTTCATCAGATTCCAAAAATGAAACCTACCATTTTAATTTTCAGAAAGAACTTCATGTATCTCCATTTTTGTCTATGGATTATACATATCACTTAAATCTTAAGTTAAGTACGAAAAAAATAATAGTTCATATGGAAAATCATATTGATGGTAAGAAGGATTTTGATGCCACCCTAATGCTTAAAGCATTAACTCAAATGCGCTCGACCTATAGTAAATTATTCAGGCAGCATTCCATTATAACTTTCAAATTGGTAATAGCTATTTACTGGCAGGCTTTTAAATTATGGTTAAAAGGTGTGCCCGTTCATTGGCATCCAAATAAGGACAAGAGGATATAAAATTAAATGGTTGATAACTATAAGGGGAAAATCAATACACTTGATACCTTCTCCAAAAAAATTATTCTTAAATTTTTAAAAAGAATTCAGTACGGAAGCATCCTGGTGAATGATGGTGATAAAGACTATGTGTTTGGGGACTTTAATAATACTGAGGGAACTCGCGTCACTTTTACTATAAAGCATCCCCGTGCTTATAAAAAAATACTTTTAGATGGCTCACTCGGTGCGGGGAAAAGTTACATTGATGGGGACTGGGAAACCGATAACTTACAGAAATTAATCGAACTTTTTATTAAAAATAAAGTTTTATTTGATAAATTAGAAAGCCCTATTGCCCGATGTTTAAGTTTTATAAGGACTATCACTTACAAATTAAACACCAATACTATCCGACGCTCTAAAAAAAACATCCTAGCCCACTACGATTTAGGAAATGACTTTTTTCAATTAATTCTCGACCCATTAATGATGTATTCCTGCGCCATTTACGAGCCATTTTACCTAAGCCTGGATCAAGCTTCAAAGGCAAAACTTCAAAAAATTTGCTTAAAACTTGATATAAAACAAGGTGATCATATTCTAGAAATTGGTAGTGGGTGGGGTGGTTTTTCTATTTATACAGCCCAAGAATATGGGTGTAAAATTACGACAATAACCGTTTCGGATAAGCAATATATCTTTGTCAAAGAAAAAATTAAACAGTTAGGCTTAGAAAATAAAATTGAAATATTAAATCTCGATTATCGTAAATTATCAGGTCAGTACGATAAAGTTGTGTCCATTGAAATGCTAGAAGCCGTGGGGCATGCCTTTTTTAATACATTTTTCCAAAAATGCCACCAGTTAGTTAAACCAAATGGATTGTTTTTTTTACAAACCATTGTAATTAACGATAAAGCCTTTGAAGCTGCAAAGAATGAGGTTGATTTTATTAAGAAATACATTTTCCCGGGCGGATGTCTGCCTTCAGTTTTATCCATTTCCAAATCCGTTGCAACACAAACTACACTGCAGATGATTGCATTTGAAGATATTGGCAAACATTATGTGTCTACTTTGAATGATTGGCACACTAAACTTTTAGCGAATAAAGATGCCATCATTGCTCAAGGATTTACTGAAGATTTTATTCGTATGTGGCAATTTTATTTTTATTACTCAGCTGCAGGTTTTGAAACCAAATATATTAGTACAATTCATGCCTTGTTCCTAAAAAGAACATGAACAAATTTCATTATTTATTTCATTTAATTGCTTATTATGTGGCTTGGTTTTCTTGTATAAATCTTGCTGCTCACGGCTATGCATGGTTGAGCTCATTCATTGTAATAGCTTGTGTAAGCATTCAAATGGTTTGGCAATATAAAGTCCAACATCAAACACGTGGGCTATGGTATTTCATAGGATTGATAGTTCTTATCAGCACCCTGGTAGATAGCCTTTTAATTTTTAATGAAATTATTATTTATGCGGCAAATCCATTTGCGCCCTATGTTACTTCACCTTGGATGATTACTATATGGATAAGCTTTGGCCTTATCTTCTATGCGACATTGCAAAATCTCATTAATCATTTGATACCTTTAGGATTATTGTCATTCGCAGGGTTTGCTTTAGCCTTTGCAATGGGCGCGAAAATGGGTGCGGTATTTTTTCCATACGTTATAAAACTTGCTTTTTTATCGGTGCAATTTGGCTTATTCTACTCCCTGTTCTTATATTATATTACAAGAAAACATTGGATCTAAAATGAATGTAAATGTAATTGCATTAGTAATGTTATATCTTGTTTCCCAGATGTGCCTTGTGTGGATAATTTATCGATTTTTTAAAAACCCTTCCGTTGTTGATGTTTCCTGGTCAATTGGACTTATGGTTTCAGGTTTGATTTATTTAAGCCATATACCCCTGACAACACGCACCTTTGTGGCAAGTGTGCTACTGCTACTGTGGGCTATACGTTTAGCTGGATATCTCTGGTATACGAGAGTCCGCCACGGCCATGTCGATAAACGCTACACAAGGCTCAGTGATGGCTGGAAAATAAATCAAACTTTAGGTTTTTTCCTCAATTTCCAACTACAAGGTTTATTGATTTTCATAATTTCATTCATTTTTTATTTTATTGGAAGCTCTAATGTCTCAGGTCTTACCTATATTGATTCAATTGCTATTATTATTAGTTTGATAGGAATTTTTGGTGAGGTTTTGGCAGATCTACAACTTTATCGCTTCAAGCAACAAAACAAAGGTGCGGTATGCAATATAGGCTTATGGGCTTACTCAAGGCATCCCAATTATTTTTTTGATTGGGTAACATGGTTAGGCTTTACTTTGTTTGCTCTTCAATCCAATTATGGGTACTTTAGTTTTATCTCACTTTTGGTTTTATATATAATATTTACCCAGATAACAGGACCTATGACAGAACGTGGCTCGATACTTTCAAGAGGACAAAAATACATTGCCTATCAAAAGCAAACATCTATGTTTTTTCCTTGGTTTAAGAAAAAAATCGATTCTGAAAAAATGTAGCAATGAGACTCCCCAAACCGCATAAGGTCATTCCCCAGAAGAAATCGATGAATGTAATTTTTAAAGGCCAATTTTTAAGAATCGAATAATTAGTAAAATCGTAAATACCATAAGTGACCATACCGAGAATGATGCCTCCAGAAAAGGCAAGAAAATAATTGCCTTGTGCCTTTGGAAGTACGAAAAAGAGGATCCCAACTGTAATACAAATATAAACAATTACTGCAGCCCACCATACTGGGGCCATTTCTTCACCAGATTTACGTAGCAACAGCCCGATGTTATCTGCATAAATATTTTTGGCAATACCACCTAGCCAGATCATATCCATGATGAATATAGAAATTATTGTTATTAAGAAAAGGGATATTAATTTCATTTATCAGTTCACCTTAAAGTTGAATGAATTATATTATTACAAATCTAAAATAAAAGTATAATATATTTTGAATGAATTGGAATGTAATCAAATTTTTTTGATATGTAGCTAGCAGGAAAAAGTTGAACGAATTATTTGGTAAGGTCCCTAAAGTTTTTTTTAAGTCTTCAAAATCTTAATCTGAGCACTGGTTTTTCATGATCGCCGGCTTGGATTGCTTTAAAAATATCAAAAAAGCGTTTAGCATTTTCAGTACTCCATTCAATATTGCGTTTAGCAACGGGCGCGCGTTCATCATAATAAGTGTCCAGCAATGCATCTGAGGCATTATATTTCAGCACAAAAGCTAGTTTCCAGGCAAGATTATGAGCATCTGCAATGCCAGTATTCATTCCCAAACCACCGGTTGGCGGTAGGCGATGTGCCGCATCACCAACTAAAAAAATTCTGCCTTGACGGTACTGTTGCGCAATTTGCGCTGCCATGGTCCAAAAACTTTTATTGATGATTTTAATTTTTAGATCAGGGATATCAAGAACACGTCGTATTTCATTGTTGCAATATTCATCTGAGAAATCTTCTTTTGTATTTTCAGGTTTAAAGTGCATACCCACTATCCAACGGTTTTTACCATAGGCAGTAAATAAGGATCGTCCAAGCAAATTAGGATTAGTAAAGAAAAATCCAGCGCTGATGCGATGTTGTGTCCATTGAGATATGTCAAATTCGCAATACACTGAGCAAGAGCGCCCTAAGTTATCTGGTCCATCCATTTCAATGTTTAATTGTTTGCGGATAGAACTATGTGCACCATCCGCGACCGCGACATGTCATTATGTATCTATTGATACATTCAAAGACTATGTGAGCCGTCCTATTTTAAAAAACCCCCACACCCCACATGACTACCCATTATGAAGCTGTCTTTTCATCAACCTTCTGAGCACACAAGGTATGAATGCCATTCACCTTATCGTATTGAAGGTGAAACTTTTAGTGATTGGAGCCCCTCTAATAAGCCTATGACCTTGACGGAAGCATTTGCCAAATCAAGTAATGTCTGTTTAATTAAAGTATCACAAGACACTGGTGCACCGCTCATCCGTAAAAAATGTCTGAATTTGGGTTTGATATGAGTTCTTGGTGGGATAATTCCAATGGGAATAAGCTGCAGTTAGCACAACTATCCGTAGGGGAAATTCCTTTTGCAACTATTGATTCTTTAGCTAAATCCTATGCTATCTTAGCAAATAGTGGCCATACCTTTAATAATAAGAATTCTGCAATTATTTCAAAGGCCACCGCAAAATCTATTGATCACATGCTAATCAATGCTGTGGCTCAAGGCACAGGAAAATCAGCAGCTGTTTCAGACTGGTTGGTGGCCGGTAAAACGGGAACGGTGGGAGAAAGCAGTGTCAATTACGCCAAAGGAAAGCATTTATCTTTATTTGCAGGATATATATACCTCAATATGCCATGGTGGTTATTATTGAAGATGGATATTACAATGATAATGGAAAAATGTTAGCTTCAGGCGGAGAGCTGGCAGCTCCTGTCTTTCATAATGTTGCGGTAAATAGCCTAAAGCGATAATCATTATAGGGTCTCATTAAACAATCCCAATAAAACCATTGAATTATCCTTGTTTACCTCATTCGCTAAAATAACAATGCATTTTTGGGTATATAACAATCATTGTTTGCATTCTTAATTTGGTATAAAAGACCAACCAATTTGAACAACAACAGAACGATATTTAAATGAATCTTGCCAGTACCTTCACATTCTTTTAGTATTGAGTTAAAATGATCTTATAATGAACATTATGATGTTATGAAAATCATTCAAGGTTTACAATTAATGAATAAAAAATTACAGGTTTTTTTTATCTTCTCGATATCACTGTTTGGCCTTTGTGGTTTTAAGCCTGTGGATATTATCAATGCCACCATTACCCGCAAAGGTTATTCTGTATATTATGATCTTGATTATGGTATGAAACCAAGACAGAAACTAGATGTTTACGTACCTGAAAAGCTAAGTTCTAACCCCACCACTCTTATTTTCTTCTATGGAGGTAGTTGGCAATTTGGTGATAAAAATATGTATCGTTTTCTTGGGCAAGCCTTTGCCAGCAAAGGATATATTTCAGTGATCGTAAATTATCGACTGTATCCAGAAGTTTACTTCCCTGAGTTCGTTGAAGATGGTGCCAAAGCCATTCGTTGGGTCCATAATAACATACCAAAATACGGCGGACGTGCAAATAATATCTTTATAGCAGGACACTCTGCCGGCGCGCATATCGCAGCACTTTTAATCACTGATGAACATTATCTTAAACATGTGGGAGGTAACCGTTCATGGATACGTGGAATGATTGGTATAGCCGGCCCTTATGATTTTTTACCTTTTACAGACCCTAATTTAAAAGCGCTCTTTAGCAAAGTAAATTTTTCCAATACTCAGCCAATTCGCTATGTAAAAAAAGGTCTACCCCCTTGTTTACTTGTCGCTGGTAATAACGATACAACAGTAAATCCTGAAAATACAATTAGTTTTGCCAATCGCCTTCATGAATTTAAGGTTCCAGTAAAAAAAATCATTTACCCTAACATTGGCCATATAGGTATTATTCTTTCCTTAGCTTCGGGTTTTCATTACAAAGCTCCCCTTTTAGAAGATATAAGGAAGTTTATTAGTTCAGTTAAATAGCAAAGGTTTTTATCGTTTTAATAAATGACCTTTGGGGCAACGCCTGTTAGTTGTGATCGATGGGAAGGCAATTTTGACCGGCTCCAATACATTTTATGGGCCTATTTATGACTTTCCATATAACTGAGAGCTGCGTCTGCCAAAAAAGAGGAACGATAGATGATTTTTTAAGATTACTTGCTTTGCATCCAGACCATGACTGTGCTTATAAGTGATGATGAATACTTTTTGGACCTCAATATTCAATTTTAAAATTGGTACTTTGAAAAAGTTTCTTGTTAACCAAGAAACTTTAGTACTTGTCAAACTCAATCTTCAATTTTAGCTCATATCCAATAACAGGAATCTCGTCCATTCCTCCGCTTACTGGATGATGGGTGTAAGAAACAAAGCCCCTTTATGTGATATACTTAGTAATATATAGTACATTTGGACGCTTTAAATGCCAAATTTCAATGAAAATATACAAAGGAGACTTGACAATCTGTCGAATTTTGAAAGTGATTTCTCTAATCTTAGTATAGAAAAATTGCAAGCTCTGAAGAAAGAGGGTGAAGCTGTGATGGCTACTTATGAAACTATTCTCAAAATCTCCCCCGACACAGAATTTTATGCTGCCAAAATAGTGCAACTAGATCAAATTCAACGAAAAATTGTTAAGGCCATTAAAGATGCAACTCAAAATGAACAAGTTGCAGATACAATTCTCAAACAGCGATTTGATACAATAATTGATTTTCCTAAAACTATTTTAAATGCGTCAATATCAGCATTGCAAGACTCACGAGATAAGCATCAAGCACAAATTAACCGTTACGAATCTAGATTGTTGCAAAACCCAAACTCAAAATATAAAGACCAATATATAGCCGAGATAGTGAGATTAGATCAACGTGTTAGGCAAATGGACAACGAGATTAACAAAAGAAGCGCTCACAAGACTACTCAGCATACTTCCAAAGGGTCAGATATAGGAGCCAAACCAACTGTTAGTTCTCCACCAATACCTCCAAAGATAACAAATACTAAGCCTGCCTACACAGGAACTCCAACTGCTCAAACTTTTAATAAGGAACAAGTTAAAATACCAAGGCTTCAAGAACGAGCAGGTGCAATAGACGCTGCGAGGAATAACCAAGGGTCTTCCTCAAATTTTGTTCAACGCTGGGACAAACTACAAAAAGCGATAAATATGTACAAACAATTTAAAAAAACCAATCCGAACGTCTCCACAGAGCATACTTTGTCTAATTTATCTGCACATGTGAAGCGATTTAAGAGTGATATTCAGTCAGCAGAACGTAACTTGAAACTAAGAACAAAACTTAATAATATGAATGATAAGCTTGAAAATAAAAAAAATAGTCCTGATAGTAAAAAGTTAGATAGTAGCCAAGATCCTAGAGGTCCCAGATGATTTTCCGTCTGCGATCATCTTGTCTACCAAATCGTTTATAAAAAGCTACCACAATAGAACAAGATTCACTAAGTATATATATTGGGCTGTTTAGGTACAATATGAACAAACAAGCCATTCATTATTTCCGGTTGCTCCACTTAGTACCCACCCGATTTTATTGCCCTCATTAAAGCTATTGAGGGCATGGCCTATGTCTATGATGTGTTGGGCCCAACTAAAGCAAATTCTTTTCAACCAAACTCCTTAGAGAGTTTTATCTAATTAAAACCATTATTATTATAATAACGGCTCATGGATTCAGCATCTTGAAACTTTTCAGAATTAGGTGCTGCCCATGAAAATAACCTCTGTGGTTGAGAGGTTTTAGCTTCACCAGTATCAAAA
This sequence comes from Legionella sp., assembly GCA_013697625.1. Taxonomy (GTDB): domain Bacteria; phylum Pseudomonadota; class Gammaproteobacteria; order Legionellales; family Legionellaceae; genus Legionella. Next base: position 11,180 of record JACCWN010000015.1, on the reverse strand, counting down.
GACTCTAGATTAGATGATAATATCTGTCTGACTACTCTAGTATATAGGTCATCTAATACTTGGTCTTGTCGTATCTTTTCCTTTAGACATCTTTGGTTAACCTCTTCTGCTTCAACTAGTGTGAGTTGAAGTTTATAATAATCAACTCCTTTTGCTATCTTTAAGAGTTCATCAGATGATAAAAGCAGCTTTTGTACTTCGGCTTTGAGATCGGTTTCTATAAATTTAATAGAAGAGTCGTCCATTGTCTCTGTAGAAGGCATAAGCTTGCCAGCAATGTAGCGTCTTGTCTCTTCAAGTACATGCATTTTTCTTCTAGCAGGAAGATTTTCCAATCCATTAACCAAAGGTCTTTGAGGAGGCTTACATGACAATTGATTGTTTTCATTAAAATACATCAAATCTCCACCTTTTTTAATTGCTATAGTTCGAGCCATTTTAAGAGCCATAACTTCATAGTAAGCGCACAACCATTCCTTGAGCAAATCCACGACCTCATCGTATTTCGATTTATCTTCACTGGTATATTTAAAAGTACAACTATTAAATAAAGATTGAAATAGTGCATATAATTGTTTATCCATGCCATATTTGGTCAAGTAAATGGATTTATATGCTTTATTGAAGCTTGGAAAGCGCAGCTGAAATTGGTAAACAACGTGTTTAGGATCTACCTTACCAAAAAGGGTTGTCTCAACCTCAGATGAGATGTCCCTTAACACTGGACATTTCCCATTTTGTAACATCGAATTAACGCGATTAACTAGCTGAGGATCCAGCATATCTTCCTTGGTGAATAAAAATATATACAATTTCCCAGCATGTACATTTTTGATACTTCCATCACGATTATATCTTGGCGTGAATGGATGGTGATAATATTCTTTTAATCCCAGAGCATAACGTAAACTATGATAAGGTCTATCACTAGCAGAAATAGCATAATTATAAGCATTAGCAAAAGACTGGCTCAGCCATTTGTCTTTAACTTTCAACATACCGACCAATTGCTTTAGATGATCGCTGATACCATTGCTGTAATGGTGTTGCAAATAATCACCAAAAGAATTAAAAACGAACAACTCTTGCCCAGGCTTCTTAGTTAGTGCAAGGCAAGGGCCAGTTTGGTTAAGTTGATAATGGGAATTCTGAATAGAAAGCGCGGTTTCGTCCATTTTTAAACGTTTTTCAGGAGAAAAAAACTTTTCTTCTTGATAAAAATTTCCTGCAGCCATCATAGCTGATTCACTATAGTGTGGTTGACCTACTTCATCAAGATGATAATGCTGGCGTTTTTGTGCATTAGACCATCTGTCTTCGAGATAATTATTGCCTCTAAATGCAGGGATAAATACAGGCTTATCAAGATTAGCTACTGGTAATTCCGCCCGTTCTTTTAGTTTCTTTTTTAAAGATTCCTTTAATTTAAGGGTGTATGTTCCCTGTGAAGATGGGATTTTTTTCTGCTTGCTAAGAACTTCTCTCTGAGTTTTCTTCCAAAAGGTATCATTATGCAATGTAGCCATTTCTTCATAGTGTCGCTTTTTACCTACAGAACAATTTTTTGCTTCATCATCAGAGTCTGAATCATCAGAGGGATCAAAAGAGAAATGGGTTCCTTGCTGATTAATTTTTTTAACATACCAGGTTTTAACTTCGCTAGGGTTCAGATGATCACAGCCTTTGCTTAATTGGGTAAACAGCTTTTCATCTATATAATTAAATAATTGTTCAATCATTTCGAATTTGTCAAAATTGGTTAAAGATTTCCCTTGCAAAACTGCATCTCGATTCATGTGGATGCTATGAATCCGGCCTTTATCTTTAATTACCCATTTGCCTAACTTCCAAGTAGCTAAAAATGCACTGGCTAAATAAGCCAGTGCGTTTTCTTCTTCTAAGATGACTTTTTTATCGGCCAAGGCTAGGTCCCTATTAAATGTTTGTTTCTCTCCACCATTGATAGCAGACAACAATGTAGTGAAACTGATGTTTGGCGGCCTTTGAACAGGTGGGAGTTCTTCTGTCTTTAATTCCTCATGACCTAAATTCCCAGGTGAGCTAATAAAAGGGGACGCTTGTTCATCGATGCTGCTGCTCTCCTCTTCTTTGAAGGTAGGCGGTTCTAATAATTTTTCTTCCGCTGAGGCAAGCAATAGTGGTGATTGATTAGACATTATTGGGATTATAGCTTCAAGTGTCTTATGCTCAAGCTGTTTGAGGATATCCCTAAAACATGCAACTTTTGTATTATAGCCTGCAGCACTCACCAATTTAAAAAGACTACTATGCTTTTGATAATCAGCTAGCCCCTCTTTAGTATGAGTTACAAGCCTTTCCAAGGTTACATATTTAACCAAAATAGTTTGATTTTCTATAAGATAGTTAACACAGAGTGTCTGCCCATAATAAAATGCATGCATTATTGGAAATAAATTCTTTTTTTTATTTGAAGTGGGAACCTCCTTTAAAAAATTATGCAAGGACTTATCGGCTAATAAAAAAATTAATTCCTTAACACGGTTTTGTTCACAAGCCAGGGCAACAATCTCTGAAATATACCTTTTTTTCTGAGGATAATCTTCCCAATGATTAATGAAAATTGCTATATCGGTGTTTTTCGATTTTAGATAACTTTTAAGGCTCTCAATAGTAGAACTGGCTTCTTTTGTCATACTTCTCTTGATGTAATTTTTGAGCTGCTTAGTATAGAGAGTATTTGTAAATATTCAACAATTCCATGAGGGATAGAATTTCATAACTTAATTGTGATTCAAATATTTTTCTATCAAATTCGACAGTGTTTATCGAGAAGTTATGGCCAGAAATTCCTTCAAGGGTATACTTGGCCTTCCGTGCCTTTGAAATGAAGATGTTGAAAGTCTCCCGGTATCACATGCAACTCTCAACCGATAATTGCCTAATGCTCCATAAATAAAAAATAAGTCGCCTACTATCTTAAATGCTTCTAATAAGTGTTTTTTAGTGGCGAAAACCTTATAATTTTTAAGACAGGCATCTATAATTTGTTGATACCTTGCATCTTTATCTGTCAGGGTGTGGTGATTTTTTGCTTGTTGCAAACAATTTATCAAAGAAAAAAATGGATGTGAAATTACTATTTCACCTAAGTCAATCATTGTGATCTCTTGCGATACATCAGCTATCAATGTGTTATTGTCATTAAAATCTGGTTGTACAAGGCTGGGTTTGATTGCATAGTCAGATAATTTTTGACATAAATTAGAAACCCTTGGAAGCAACTTCTCTAATTTTGAAATTTCTTGTTTTGTTAATCCGTCCGCTATTAATACTTCCTTTTGTAAAAGTAATTGCATATATAAATCAGGCAACTTATCTAATCTCCAATCGGGAACACCAATATCAAAAAAAATATTGAGATGATTTGCAACAACCAATTGCATGGATGTAAATTGTTCAATGGCCTTGCAAAACAAGGCTGTATCGAATTGTTTCTTTAAGAGTTCACGTAATGGTTGCCCTGCGTCTTTCATTAAAAAACAATTTAATTCAACATTATGAGCGATGATTTTTGGAACAGAAACCTTAAGTTTATCATGCAAAATCTGGATAATATTTGCCTCCAATGCAAGCAGTTCAGGCGTATGCTTTAAATAAATGTAGCCATCAGAGGTTGCAAAACGTACTACATATGACCAAGGTGTATTTTGTACAAGTGCTGGCAAGTTGCTTTTTAGGGTATACCCATGAGATGAAAGGTATTTGCAGCCCCATTGGATAATTTTTTTAATCATATTTTTATTATCTGTTACAAAATCAGTTGTCATAATTTACTTCTTTCCAGCCTATTAAACCATATTTAAAAACTTCTTTCAGACCATTCACACTAAGCTGCAAATGAGTTCGAGATTATTGTTACTTTTTCTGAAAAAACTATGGGATATGCTTCCAGCAAAATTAATGGCCGAACTTATTATAACTGTAAACCTAATCAATAAAAGTAGCTGGAGCAACATGAAATCGTTTCGCTAACTTCTTAATATGGGAGATGTTAAGTTGTCGCTTTCCGTTTAAAATTTCAGAAACAACGCCTTGACTTCCGATCTCATTTTTAAGGTCGCTTTGCTCTAAACCATGCTGCTCCATGAAAAATTTTAAAGCATCGATACTTGTACCTTTTTGTATTTGTTCATCATGGTTTTCATCATACATAGTGATCATATGGCTAATCACATCAACTAATCCCATTAATTCATGAGATTCATTACCACCAATAATATCCAACAATTTATCAAGCATGGTGGCCAGTTTTTTATACTCATCATCATTTTGAGGTTCATGAATAATAGGCGAGATATATTTCCAATGTTGGATTGTCTCTTCTAAATAATTATTGTGTGCTAAAGCGGTCATATTTACTCCTTCCACGTACTTTTGTCATATTTTTGATGAGTCAAGATATGACGTATATACAATTTTTGTCGATTAAAATGGATGCTGGCTATCAAACGGAGTTTATTACCCCCTAGGTCAAAGACATATAAATCACCCACTTTATCAATACTGTTAAATGTAGCCTTCAACTCAGCAAAATTCTTAAATGTATTCTCCTCCACAATCTTAAGCCATCCAGCTAGAGCTGATACACCATGTGGATAAAGTGCCTTTGCCTCAGTAATCCTTCTTCTAGTTATAATATGCATAAAAACCAACACTCCTGTTAAATCAAATTATATCTCATTTTGAGATAAATGTAAAATGGCGATTTTACATTAATGGGTCATTTTTATTTTATTGAAAAAAGGTACAAAAATACCCACCAGATTCCGACTAAGTAAGGGGTTGCCTGTTATCACCGCTTTGGAAATTCCATACTTTGCTTTACAAACCGAGTTAGGACCGGTGATGCTATAGACGTCATGAGTTCGGATTGTGTACAATCGCCTCCGTTAAGACATTTGGCCTGGAGCTTCACAGTATCAGACTAAGAGAAGCTCTGTTCTTATTTGAAGGATCTGCTTTCCGAGAAAAATTTTTAAGTTGTAGCTACAAATATCAAATTAATGATTGTAGCCTTTAGATGAATTATTGATAAGAGAGGATAAAAGAATGGATGAGCCTAAACTTTTGAGGCCTACAATAAATGAAAAGGCACCACCTGCTACCCGTGAAAAAAAATGTTGAATTGGTATTCATTGGTACATATTCATTTATATTCTTCTCGCTTAGAGCTATTCTGGAGCAGATCTTGCACTAAAATAAAACTACTTCGAACCAGAACACATGCCGATTCATGGCATATGCACTCTGATAATTTAGGGCTACTAGAGCGCATTTTAGTACCGGCTGTTGCCTTTAATCAACACTTTGAGAAATTGCATCCCCCATCATGGAAATCTAAACTATTTTTTCTGCCACAACCAAAATGGATGACAAAGGTCAATCGCCACGCCGAAATGTTAATGAAGATAACACCAAGTCAAGACATCCTCGACAATGCAAATGCTGATCTCAAACACTTCATCAAAGCGCTCAAGCAGTTACAAAATAGTGATATTCCAGAAATTGGACTATTGCTGAATTTATGCAAACAAGAATTTGCAGTACAGGCGCAGTCAAATGAACATAGAGAGTATGTATTATCATGGGATACATTACGCCATATACACTCACAGATAGGGCTTTTGCAAAAACAAATTCAAAAGTCATTTTACTATCATACTGGTTTTTATGAAAGTCTTCCTACTAATAGTGGACGTGATCATGCAGATTGGTGTCATGAGATGGATAAGATTATAGAATGTTTTCATCTAAGCATGCATGCAGAACAGTATCAGGGGAAACAATCGCTCAATCAGGCACATAGACAGGCGAATCAAGATTTATACTATTTAATGGCCAGCATTATGTCCACTGGTAACATAGAAATATATGTAAACAAATTCTCAGAACTCACGTCTTTGAGAACACTTTACAGTACAACATTGGAAGAGCAACTTACTCATTTTCGTAATGAATATAATAAAATTTGTAAATTACGACCCCAGTTGGAAGAATTAAAACAAGAACATGAGGGACCCTTTGATCAAATCGATATCAGTAAAGCCACCGCAAGTCATGAAAGGACAGGAGAAGCCTTCGATTTCGAATCAGCTAGCCAAACAGCATTGAAGAAAATCAACACCCTTATAAAGGCAAATCTCAACCTCACACAACCCCCTGGTGCAATCTCCAGTACTTTTTCCAAAATTTTACTCACCACTGACCTCAACCCCCAGACTTCCACAACTGTTCTTAAAAAGAGTGATGTTAAATCAGCACCTACAGGTAGTCTTGCGCCCTTAATTGATAGACTAAACCCCATGACCAACAATCTACTAGAATGGAGCTCTCTAGAGAGCATCTGCCTTTATTCAGAGCCGTTATTAGAAGAATTAAAAATGTTTGGGGCTTATTGGTTTAGTAAACACAAAGAAGCGGAACGGCTTATATTCATTAAGTTGTTCACAGAGTTTAACCAATGTGTAGATTCTGCAAATCGTAATGATGAATTGCTTACTAGAGCCAATCAAGAATTAGCCAATATAATGGAATTATTCAACCATTCCCCTTATTTAACTAATTTTCAAAACGATTTTAACTGGCAACCTTTTTTAGAAATCTATCTTGGGGAAATTCAATTAAGCTTGAGAGATGTTTATCAAGGCTATCAACAAGCAATGGTAGCCAATGATAAAAACAATCAAAAGGTGGTGCATTTCACGCCAGTGATACAAGACAATCAGGAATCTAAAGAAATGCCAACACATTTTAAATATTCACTATGGCAAGTTGTACCAGAGGTGTTGGTTAGCAAACCATATCAAAGGTCATTAGTAGATATTACTCTGATGGTTTTAGTATGCCTGAGGGCTGAAAAAATTGAGTTTCTGAGTTTTGAGGTTATTAACACATTTAATACCATTTTTTCTGACATACACACTGCCCTGACCATACCACCAACCGAACCCGCCATTGCAGAATATAGTCCGGCTTAGTTGTAGACAATACAAAAGTGCGATACTGCGCGCGCAGTATCTCTTCATTATGTTCCAAATAGCTGCTCAATTCGATGTTTAACATCTGGGAGATTGAATGTTTCACTATGCATGGCTATCTCTTGTTCTATAATACTTGGCAGCTTTAAACAAATCTCTTGTGTGAGATGGCGTTTTAAAATTTTAAGTGAGTGGCTTGGCTTATCCGCTAGTTGTTCAGCAAGCGTTAAAGCGGTTATGATGACTTGCGATTTTTTTACTATAGTGACAGGCGCACACTTTTCTCGTAAAGTAATTCCATGATACGTATTTGCGGTATATAACAATTCTTGGCCGATATTCTGGCCAAATTTATAAGGAATGATATAGGTTGCGCCCATTCCGGGAGTAAATCCATATTTCATGAAATTTGTACTGTAAATACATTCCTCAGCAAGTATGATCAGATCAGCAAAGCATCCAAATGCTAGTCCGCCACCAATCGCATGTCCTTGCATGGCAGCTATAGTAGGAACTTTGCAATCAAGCAATAGCCGGTAAAATCCTAAATCAGCAAAGTTCATTGTACCAGTCTGAAGGTTTAATAATTCCTCTTGAGTTCCACCACAACAAAAATAATTGTCATGACCATGGATTACCACAACTTTTACTTCTTGATGTGCGTTAATGAAATCAAAGGTTTTGATAAGATCCCGAATCAGTGCATGAGAAAACGTATTATGCGAGTCACGTTCTACCATCTGCACAATAGCAATGCCTCTCTCTATTGTTAAAGTAACCACAGAATTCATATATTACCCTCACACAGGTGACTTATATCCCAAGGCATCATTGTGTTAATTCCATTGATACTGACGATGATAATTTTTATCAATGGCTTTTAAGGTCAGTAATCCTTTATTAGCCAATTGTTTTTCATAAATATCTGAAAATGATGAAAAATCCATGGTCTTATCCTTGATTCCAAACAACCATTCGCTATTTAATTTCAATAGATGCTCATATTCTTCCCATGTAAGGGAATATCTCTGTTTTAAAGCTTCATCAATTTTCATCTCTGCAAGCCTACTTTGACTTTGTGGAGTGATTACGCCACTAAAAAATTCAGAAGCACAACCGGAGCCATAGGAGTATAATCCAATCCGTCTGGGTGATGATATTTGGGCATTGTCAATCAAACTGCATAAGGCCAGATAGAGCGTGCCACCAAAAATATTACCGACGCGCATGCAATAATTAAGAGAAGGGGTTACACGCTTATCAAAATCCAGTTGTATATTTTCAGGGGTGTCTGGTTTGAATTTTCTCATTAAATTCCGATGAGCACCCTTCACCATCCCTGCAAAGGGCGTATGAAATGCTAGAAAATGAAAAGTCTCTTTTAAATCCACCTCCCCCACACGATCTTGATAAGCAGAATAAGATGCTTCTAAACAATCCAGGTAAGACAGCAATGATAAATCAGCATCGCCTGTCTCAACGCCTACATCAGGTCGGCAAGTATCCATCACTTCATAGCCGTGAAAACCATTGGCACCAAAATCAAGCTCCAAAATATCTGGTTGAGCACCTATCAGCATAGCCACACTTCCAACCCCAGCGGCAGGTTCAGCATAAGCCATGGATTCAAAGGTGCCATGCGCACCACGTAAAACGTCGGTGGCAACAACCAAGGCTTTTGCACCAGGTGAAGCATTAGAAGCAATGAAATTTGCTGCCATTTGCAGTGCAGCTGTCCCGCCATAACAGGCTTGTTTTATTTCAAATAAACGACAACGGCGATTTAAGCCCAGATAATCATGAACATAGGTGCTTAAAGACTTACCAAAATCCAATCCTGACTCAGTACTGGTTATTAGTAATTCAATACGGCTTAGATCTGTAGATGACAACCTGTCTATTAAAGGCTTGGCAGCGTTCACAGCGTAGCTGACAGGATCTTCGCATGGCAAGCATACAGATTTCTCTAACATCATTAGATTATCAAATCGTTCAAGATCCAAGCCTCGCTTTGTAAATAATGTTCTACTATTTAAAACAGCTTGTCCTAGATAAGCATTGATAGATTCAATTCCGACTGGCATAAATTTATTCTCCAAGGGTTAATAGCATTACTTTTTGACTTCAAAGATAACTTAATACATTACACTTCTCTTTATTGCTTCCTAAAAAGTTTAAAAAGCTAATTTGTCATTTATTGTTCCGAGTAAAGTTGTTTGCAAAATTTAATAATAGGTTGTGAGGCTTTTTCCTCAGTAAGCATGGTCATATGGGTAGAGGCATCAATATCTATTATTTCAAACTTAGAAAAATTGTCTTGCCACAATTTCCAATAAACCAAATGATCTACTGCACCTTCATCCTCGGCTATCCAAAAAAATTTGGATAATTCGCCAAATAGAATTCCATTTTTATTCCTAAAAAAATAGCATACTGGTTCCCTTGGTCTAAGTAGTGGTCTTATAGTATACCTTTCATATTCGTAAGCGGTTTGTAACTCTGCCATTCTTAATATTCTGATTTGCATTTCTTCATCTGATTGAAAGGCTCCTCTTTCAATTGCTAAGCAGCTTAAATGTTGCACAATATGTTTTTCATCCAGTGTCCAATCCACCTCTTTACGATCAATTAAAAGCAAGGGGATCTTTTCTTGGTTTTGTATGAGGTTTGCAGCTAAGGTATGATTGGCTCCTTGCAATAATCTACTTTTATATGAAATATTACGGGTAGCTTCTGACACACTGGAATCCAAGGTATCTATCATGACGATGGTATTTACAACCTCTCCTAACTCTTGCAATTGTCGAGTTACTTCATAAGCAATCAATCCTCCTAATGAATACCCGCCTAGATCATAAGGGCCTACGGGTTGGACTGACATAATGATTTGAACATAGTATGCGGCTATTGCTTGAACACCGTACAGCGGTGCTCTTTTAGTACGAAACCCTCTTGCTTCAATTCCATAAAATGGTCTATCCGTATGTTCAGCTAATCCTAGATAAGGCTGTACGCTACCTACTGAATGAAACCAAAAAATAGCCGGTTTATTTGAGGTTTGATTTAATAAAACCAATTCTGGAAATTTTGAAAAATTCACTTCAGGGTCCAGAAAAACTGGTTGCGCCTCAAGAGAAAAGTCTGATGAATAGGCACCATTGATGGTATTTAATTCAATGGATGCCGCTCCAGAGTTAAAAAGTTTTTGTTGTATCTCTTGACGCTTTTTTTCAATCTCTACATCTGCAATAGAATGCATAAAATTCCTTTTATAAAAAAGACTCAAGCTAACTCTGCTATGGTCAATTGTTCGGTTAGATGCCTTGCTAAACTGACCACTGTTGGAAAATCAATCAGCGATTGTGGTTGTATTTTATAGCCTATGGTCTTGCTCAAATTGGAAGCCAAGTGCATGCTTGTTATGGAATCTAAGCCATACACTTGGAAAGCCCTATTGTCATCTATTTTATTTAATTTTAAAATTTCTGATAATTTTTTTCTTATTGTATTTTCCACTTTTTTAATTTGATCAACATCCTCATCATTCGATTGCCTAAGGATGCTCTGTGGGTTATTTACATGTGGGAACAACAATGTGTGTAATCTTGTAATTTGAGAGGCATCTAGCAAAGCGATATCTGCTGTTGCAAGTTGTGTTTTAATTTCTTCGACACTACAGATACCGCCAGCTTTTACTTTTTTTTCCCACTGAGTAATATTGGCTTCAATGTTTGAAGCTGTAGGATTTAAATGATTATTTAAATCACTTGTTATCCAATACCGTTCTTTGGCAAAGGGATAGGTTGGTAAAGACATGCGTTGTTTAATTTCATCCTGGTGTAATATTTCCCAGTCGATAGCATATCCTTTGACGTATAAATTTCCTAAGGTACGCAGCGTTTTAAAGTAACTGGGCCCATCTAGGTTACCAACCGTCTTTAAACGCCCTAAAGTATCTGCCAATACGTTTTCATAGATTGCCTCATCATCAGGCTTTTTATCTTTGTCTACCACGCCTATAAAAATGCCTTGGTTGGTTTTGTGGTCTAGTGATAAGCTCAGTTGTTCTTGCAAACTCGCGCTATCTTCGGCTATCCAGACTCCACGATGAGGGTAATGACTGCGACCCGTATTCAAGGTGTAGCTGATAGAAGACATTGC
>JACCWN010000164.1 GCA_013697625.1 Legionella sp. | reverse complement strand
ATTACTGGATTTTCAATTTATAGATAATCGAGAAAATATCGTATTTATAGGGCCTCCAGGAGTAGGTAAAACACACTTGGCTACGGCACTTGGAATAAAGGCTATTGATGCAGGATATACGGTATTCTTTACTTCTATGCTTGCTTTAAATGAAACCTTAGAGCTAGCTGAAATGAAGGGGCAACTAAAGAAACGAATCTCTGAGCTCAGCAAGTATGATCTGCTTATTATCGATGAGTTAGGGTACTTACCTTTGAATCAGCAGAGTAACTATAACTTCTTTCAGCTCATTCATTCTGTCTATGAGTATCGCTCTATTGTTATCACTACTAATAAAGAATTTGGACAGTGGAATGACTTCTTTAATGATCAAAATGTCGCTATTCCAATAATAGATCGAATCGTACATCATGCTCAAATTTTTATGTTAGGAGGGGAAAGTTATAGATTAAAAATAATCTTAATCAGAAAAAATTAGTCAGCAAGGTGGATCATAGTTTAGCTAAAACTCGTGCAGGTAAGCCATCCATATCTGGGATATTCAGCGGCATAATATAAATTTCATAGCGTCCTTCAGGGATTATACCCAGCTCTAATCCTTCAACAATAAGTACTTCTTTAGATAATAAGATGTTGTGTACGGATAATTTTTCATCATGGTAATCATCTACACTGATGTAATCAATACCTACAATTTTCACACCTTTATCTAACAGTTCTTTTGCTGCATCAGGTTCAATGTAAACATACTTTACTGTAAACTGTGCATGTTTTGATAATTCAGAATTGGATGTTTTAAAAAAAACAATGTCCTTATATTTAATTGGCTGTTTTGATACAAATTCTTTTGTAATAGTTTTTTCTGACGAGGGAACCTTGATAATAATTCCAGGGCCAATTAGATAGTTTATTGGAAAATCACTGCTTGTTTTATGGTTCTTTATCGTATGAGCAGGAAAATCAATGTGGGTTCCAGCATGATTGCCTAAATGCATTTGGCATAGATTAAAAGAATGTCCTTTTTCTAAAGAGCTCACTTCTTCCATTGAATAGTGAGGATCGCCAGGATACACCACCAAGCCAGCAGTGATCTTGGCACTTAAATCGTAAAAAAGTGCCTCATCTTTTTGTTTCATAATATCCTTTGTACAAAAAATTGCGCATATGAAATATATCACACTAAGTGTCTGCACTTTATCTCACTGATATGAATCGTGTCAATTTAAGTTATTAAATTAATTACTAGTTTTTTACTAGCTGCGAAAGAGCTTGCAGCCAATGTCCGGCCTTATTTTAAAATCCCACCGCTTCACACTATTTATCATTTCATCCTAATTAGAATTTTCTTTATCATAATCGATTTCTTAGCTAATGATTTATAGAAAAAATCTTTCTCCTCTACATAATTTCAATATTTCGCGACAGCGACTAATTTTTTTAAAAAAGATCCCGGAAGCGGCCATCAGCAAACCTGAAACGCCCAGGGTATAGGAGATAATTTTTATTTTTGAACATCCCTAAATAAATTCTAAAAAAATCTATAAAATTATTGGAATGTTTAAGAAACCCTTTTAGATATCCTCATAGACTATGGTCTGAAGATTGATTTTTCGTAAAAAAATGAAATCTTTCATTGTACTTTGTGAGCCGTTTATTCTTGCTTTTGTTAATCAAAAAAAACCCGCCATAAAGGCGGGTTTTAAAAAAGATGGAGGCCAGCTTACATCATGCCGCCCATACCACCCATACCACCCATGCCGCCCATGCCACCACCTGCATCACCAGCACCACCGTCTTTTTTCGGTAGATCTGCAATCATGCATTCGGTTGTCAACATCAAGCTGGCTACAGAAGCTGCGTTTTGGAGAGCCATACGAGTTACTTTGGTTGGATCTAAGATACCCATGTCAACCATATCTCCGTATTCACCAGAAGCTGCATTAAAACCATAGTTACCTTTGTTTTCTGCAACTTTGTTCACAACAACAGAGGCTTCATAACCAGCATTGACAACGATTTGGCGTAATGGAGACTCAATTGCACGACGTAGGATATTGATACCCATTTTTTCGTCTTCATTTGCGCCTGCCAAAGTATCTAATACTTTTTGAGCACGAATCAATGCAACACCACCGCCTGCAACAATGCCTTCTTCAACAGCTGCACGTGTTGCATGCAATGCATCTTCAACGCGCGCTTTTCTTTCTTTCATTTCTACTTCAGTAGCAGCACCGACTTTGATAACTGCAACACCGCCTGCTAATTTAGCAACGCGTTCTTGTAGTTTTTCTTTGTCATAGTCTGAAGTGGTTTCTTCCATTTGTGCACGAATTTGTGTGATACGACTACTAATGTCTGTAGCCTTACCTTCACCATCAATGATCGTTGTATTTTCTTTGGTTACTACAACGCGTTTTGCACTACCTAAGTCTTCTAAGGTAGCAGCTTCTAGACTTTTACCAATTTCTTCAGAAATCACTTCACCACTGGTTAAGATAGCAATGTCTTGCAACATGGATTTACGTCTATCACCAAAGCCAGGTGCTTTTACTGCACAAACTTTAACAATACCACGCATATTATTAACAACCAAGGTTGCCAATGCTTCGCCTTCAACATCTTCTGCAATGATCAATAAGGGACGGCCTGATTTTGCAACGCCTTCTAATACAGACAACATGTCACGGATACTAGAAATTTTCTTGTCGACCAATAAAATGAAAGGCTGTTCTAGTTCGCAGGTCATGCTTTGTTGATTATTAATGAAGTATGGAGAAATATAGCCACGGTCAAACTGCATACCTTCAACCACAGTCAATTCACTTTCCAAGCCATTACCATCTTCAACAGTGATAACGCCTTCTTTACCAACTTTATCCATGGCTGCAGCAATGATTGAACCAATGGCTTCATCAGAGTTAGCTGATATGGTTCCTACTTGCGCAATCGCTTTAGAATCTTTACAAGGCTTAGACATGGCTTGTAATTCTTTAATAACAGCAGTAACTGCCTTGTCAATACCACGTTTCAAATCCATAGGATTCATGCCAGCAGTAACGGCTTTGTTGCCTTCGATAAGGATTGCACGAGCCAATACAGTCGCTGTGGTTGTACCATCGCCTGCAGTATCAGAAGTTTTAGAGGCAACTTCTTTAAGCATTTGTGCGCCCATGTTCATGAAGCGATCTTCAAATTCAATTTCTTTTGCAACGGATACACCATCTTTAGTGACTGTTGGGCCACCAAAAGATTTTTCTAGGACCACATTACGACCCAATGGGCCCATGGTTACTTTCACTGCGTCAGTTAATTTCTCAACACCATCAATCATTCTTGTGCGTGCGGTGTGACCAAAACATAATTCTTTAGACATTCTAACTATCTCCTTTAAACGATTAGATTACTTCTCAATAATACCCATGATGTCGTCTTCACGCATCACAAGGAGTTCTACCCCATCAATCTTAACTTCAGTACCAGAATATTTACCAAATAAAACGGTGTCACCAATTTTCAAATCTAAGGATCTTCTATCACCATTTTCTAAAATTTTGCCTTCGCCTACAGCCATGACTTCACCACGCATAGGTTTTTCAGCCGCACTATCGGGAATAACGATACCACCTTGTGACATACGCTCCTCATCTAGACGACGAATCACTACACGATCGTGTAAAGGACGAATTTTCATACTTATATCTCCTGATTTAATTAAGTTTCAGATTAGTCTCTGAGTCATTTATATTGTCTTACAAACTAAATACAACTCCGATAGCAGCGATATGGGGTCTTTAAACCAATTTTCAAGGGTTCTAGTAAAAAATATTTTCGTTTTAAGTGGAATCGAACTACAATAAGGACTATATGATTTTTATTTAAAGGGTTTGATATGAAAAAATGGCTGTTTTTATTCTTTTATTGTGCTTCATTTATCGTTCAAGCCGACCCTCTACCCGCCTCAGAGGTATTCCAATTAAATGTAAAACAAAGCGATCCTGATACAATCGTGCTCACTTGGCAAATTAAACCCGGCCATTATCTTTACAAAGACCGTATCAAAATCATACCCACTCCAGATAAAAAAATTGAAGTTGGTACTATAGATTTTCCAGAAAGCCAAAAAAAAGTCGATAAGCAAGGTCAGCAAAATTTGATCTATAAAGATTCACTGTCCATTCCAATACCTATTTTAGGAAAAAAAGCAGGCCAAACCAGTTTAAATGTAAGTTATCAAGGATGCTCTGAAGCAGGCTTTTGTTATCCCCCTGAAAATTTCAACCTGAAACTATCCATAGATGAGAATTTAGCCTTTTCTCAAATTGGAAAAAACTCAGACCCTAGTCAACCTCTAGCCCAACCTGCATCTGCAGATGCAGACGCCAATAAAGATACCAATACCAACAACACCAACACCAATACCAATACCAATACCAATAAGAATACGAATACGAATACGAATACGAATAAAAATGCAGATACAAAACATAGCCCTGCCAAAAGCAATGACAAAATTGGACACATATTTGCTTCGCATCATTGGCCTGTCATTTTAATTATGTTTTTTGGATTTGGTTTGTTGTTATCATTTACCCCTTGCATATTGCCCATGATACCGGTTTTATCTGGTATTGTTGTTGGACATGGCCGGGATGTTACCACTAAAAAAGCCTTCTTTTTGTCCTTGAGTTACGTACTGAGTATGTCAGTTACTTATGCCGTACTAGGTGCGATAGTGGCAGTTTTAGGTGCTAATATACAAATTAGCATGCAATCTCCATGGACAATTTCACTTTTTAGCTTAATTTTTATATTTCTTGCCTTGTCTATGTTTGGCTATTATGAATTCAAACTACCAAACTCCTGGCAATCTAAAATTGCAGGATCAAGCCGTAAACAAAGAGGTGGTCATTATTGGGGAGCAGCCATCATGGGATGCTTGTCCACCTTGATACTGTCTCCCTGTGTAACTGCGCCCTTGATTGGCGTGCTTACCTATATCGCTCAAACAGGAAATATCCTTTTGGGCAGTGTGACTTTGTTTGTTTTAAGCTTAGGCATGGGCAGCCCCTTACTGGTAATAGGCACCTCGGCTGGAAAATGGCTACCGGAGGTAGGGCCATGGATGAATGGTGTCAAAGCATTTTTTGGTATATTGTTACTTGCAGTCGCCATCTATTTAATGGGTCGAATTTTACCTGAAAGTCTAACCATGGGACTTTGGGCCTTATTACTCGTGTTTACTGGCATTTTTTCAAGGGCTTTAACCCCCTCTTACACCCATGAAGAAAAATTTTATCAAGGATTGGGAATCATCACTTTGGTATATGGTTTATTGATTTTAATTGGGTTAAGTATGGGTGGAACAAATCCATTAATGCCTTTATCTCATTTGCATGCAAATTCAAATACAAACACCAGTACCTCCCCAGAGAAAATAACCAGCCACTACTTTAATTTAAAGGATGTGCAAGAAGCCATAGCTGATGCAAAAGGAAAACCCATTATGCTTGATTTTTATGCTGACTGGTGTACTTCTTGTAAATACATGGATTCTACCGTTTTTGAAGATGCAAAGGTACAAAAAGCCTTAAGTCAATTCAAGGTGATTAAGATTGATATCACAGGAAACACCAAAGCTGATAAAGAGATTTTAGATTATTTTAAAGTAATAGCGCCACCGACTTTTTTATTTTTTAATTCTAAAGGCGAAGCCTTGGATAAGGTGAAGTTGATTGGTGAAACCTCTGCTGATGAGTTCATAAGTACTTTGGAACAGGTCACTAATTAAATTAATTAGACGCTGGGGCCTGAGGGAGCTAGCCTTTGGCATTATTTATCAGGGTATCTGCCCCCATGTGTTACATGTGGTGGAACAAGAGGCACCTAATGGAGCTTTTTCACTCTCACAGAGCTTGTCACAGGCATTTCTAGCATCGTGGTCTCCAATAAGACCACCCGGAGCATCAGCATACTTATAAAAAAGTGTGAGATAAGCGTAAGGATTCAAACACTCTTTCCCAATATCGCAGTTACAAATAGCCTGAGAGCAATACGTTGTTGCTGCATGTGGTCCATTAAAGGCAGTCAACCCAAAAATTAATATAGAAGAAGTGTACAACGATAGTGTCGCTACCTCGTGATTGATTTTAGCCATCCATGGCTAAAATCGACTCGCCAACGCGACAAGTATGCCTCCGGCGGCCCTGGACGTCCTGGTCCCCCTTGATTTTGATCCCCCTA
>JACCWN010000115.1 GCA_013697625.1 Legionella sp. | reverse complement strand
ACCTTTTAATGCCTCAATCGCAACGCGTGCTTTGAATTCTGAACTGAATTTTTTATTAGCCATTTTGAAACCCCTGATACAATAGTTATATTCTACACTACTGTCTCATTTTTGGGGTCCACTACTTATCTTTTAGAATCACAGCATGTCCAAATTTTTTTAAATCTCTTTTCTTAACCAACGTAGTATCAACTTTCACAAATTCAGGTGGATCGACGGCTTTGAGACATTCCTAGTAATATCAATTTTATGCCAAAAAAGAGCGCCTAATTGGTTATGACAATTACTGTGAGCTTACTTGAGTTTAGAGATTATTTTACGAGAGCAGGACAGACTAAGTCGGGCTCACAACCCTGTCAATTAAAGATTTTTTTGTAGAAGTTGAGGCTGAACTAAACATGTCATGGCTACTAATATAGATGGCCATAAAGGAAGACAGATTATTAATCGCCTTTGTAAATAAATATTTTTTTTCCTTATCTAAAAAGGAGTCACATTCATCAATAATCAATAAATTAACGTTATAATTCCATGAAAAAAGAAAGCGCATGAAGGAAAGAATAACTTTTTCACCAGAGGACATGGTTTTATCCTTGCGGTGAATGTATTCCTTTTCTAACGATTTGAAAATTCCCAACCACTCATTTGCAAGAGCGGGCTCAAGCAAATGATTAGTAGAATCACTTATTTTTTCCATCCAATTACCATAGGTATGTAAAGGCCCACAAACCTGGACACCAAAATCATTTAAGCAATCAAAAATAACCGCTTCTCTTTCAATCAGCCGAATATTATTTTGTGTTACAATTTCCGTCAGTTGACTGCAGTCAACATTTCCAAACAGATGATATTCTCTCTCATAGCCCAAAATAACGTTTAATAGAGTTGACTTGCCAGAGCCATTCGCCCCCTTTATACAATAAATCCCGGGTTCTATTGCTAAACAGTTTTTTGAACCGTCCCTCATTGTAATTTCTAAAGGGTGCGATTTATTGCCAGCTAAATTTGTCTTATTTTCTGATTTAAAACCGCATAAGATATCGCTGCTTTGTAAATGTAATGTATTGCAATGTGCTTTTTTTATCTTGTTTTCAGCATAAGCATTTGAGGCATTGATCATGAATTGAGAGAATCCAATCCAAACAAAGAGCTGCGTTAGCGACAAATACCCATAATAAACGCATATAATTACAATGGATGTGTTAAGCAAAAATGGGATTTCAACCAAAATCTGACTTAATAAGTCACGGTATAAATAGAAAAGCGTTTGATTTTTTTTTGCAATGTAATAGCTTTCATATACGTCATCCCTCCAAGATGAGCCCTCTATTCCGGGCCAGTTTTTCGAAATTTCCCTATAAGAAAAAAAATATTGATCAACCCAGTTTAATATATTTATTTTTTGCTTATTTATTTCAATATGGTACCCATCTATTTTTTTAATAAAAATATTTTTACTGACATAATTGAGAGAAAACACGAGAAGCAAGGCCAGCATCCCAACAAAAAATCCAGTATGCAAAAAACCGGCAATGGCTAATGTGATCACGCTAAAAATTGTAGCGTAGTTAGTTGCCAAAGTTGCTTCAAAATCAAATAATTTCGGCAGGTAATCTAAAAAAAGTATGTGTATATGATTGTTATTTCCCTTGTTATCCATAAAAAGTTTATTTGGAAAGCAAACGCTCCACTGACGCTTTAATTCAATATTTTTATAGTATTCTCCTATAAATTTTTGCATAATATCGCAGATCATGACGATTATTTTTACAGAAACATACCCTATTAAAGTATAAACAAGTTGTTTGTACATATCTTTTTTATCGATAGCAATACCAATTGCCTTGCCTTGCAGTATAAAAAATACACTCCATAAAGAATATTTAATAAATACGAGACCGATTGAAAGCCATTTTAATTTTTTTAATTCATAGAATTTAACCACTTTTTAATACCTTTAGGAGCTCGATTACAAAAGGTTCGTTATCTATGCCATTATGAGGGTGATACGCTGACCATCCCGGAGATGGATTTGCCTCTAAAACAACATATCCTGATTTTGTTTTAACAAAATCAATGCCCAACAAGTCATTATCTTCTTCTTTAGCAACGGTAATACAAAAATCAAGTAACGTTTCATCCAAGTTATCGATATCTTGCATATTAAAAAAATTCTTGTCATACCGATAATCAATATTTGTCTTTGATCTCGATAATTTTGCAAAGACATGCTTGTTTATTACATGTGCTCTTAGATCATTTCCATCTATTTTATCTTGAAATAACACGGGAATATTTTCAATGCTACGAAAATTCCAGTTTTTAAAATCAGTCTCATCAACAACCCTTGAACGAACCCCAGAAAGGGATTTAACAACATAGGACTTATCCTGTTCTAGTAAGTTATAGCGGCTCATGCCTTTTACGATATAACTTTTACCGATTGAAATTGAAGGGTGATTTTTTGATGCATTTAATAAGCTGTTATTTAATTGGTAGGGTTTTGATTCATTGGACATTTGTTTTTTTGGCGGACAAAGAACATTTCCCTCCCAAAGATCAACAAAATTGTAAAAATCTCCCAATATGCGCCAATATTTATCCTCAGCATCAACATAGCAGCCCCTGATATATAAAAAATTTGGTTTTATTATGTACTGCTCGTCATCATTTTTTTTATACAAAAAATAACTGTCATTATTGGTGTTGATATAGGTCCATCTTAAATGAATATCTTCATAATACAGAACCATGATGTTATCTGATTTATTTATTGCATGTTCTAAGTTAATTAATACATTATCTTTTTTGGGTCCAAAGCAAATCGCGTTTACCATCAAAATGGGATATTTGACTTTGTGGTCGCCTTTAACAAGCATGAACCGTACTTTATGCTCTTTGTCTAATTTACCACCCAATACGTCTGGGCGAAATTTTTGAGTGATAAAGGTTTCTAATTTGCACATTTGTAAAACTCATTCGTTAAATGTTTGCAGACAAATTCATCAAAACAGGGGTTTTTGTTTGATCTGATTATCTCAGCATTTATACACCCGAACGTTATCGCGGATTCGTTAATGAAAAACAATATTTCTGAAATAAAATAGCCTGCTGATTGGGCAATAATTTTAGAAAATTGCTTTACGCAATCCTCTGTTTCTTTAGACAGAAAAATGTGTGAGTATATTAATTGCTCATTTCCTATTGATAGAATAAAAATCGGATCGCCCTGGGGTTTTTCAAAACAAAATAGAGACTCTTCTCCCCCTTCTTCAGGAAGAGTATTACATAATGACCAATTTATAAAATTATAAGGACTTGAATAAACAAGGCCATCTTCTTTATCCAATGTATTGAAATGCTCAGGACCCCAATAATAATTAGGAACGTTTATTTCACAGACCTGTTTTATCTTACGCCACTGTTGCGGTAACGACAAAATTTCGGCACATATACCTTTTGCTGATTTATTTCCTACTCCTGAGAAAGCGTTAAAAGCAAATCCCAGGTAGGCTTCTAATTCTCGCGAGGCATATTCTTTATCACTGCTGGCAAAGTCTGAAAATAAATGACCAGGGACATATAGCACTCTATTTAAAAGACAATGACTTTCATTTGAGATGATGTCTTCGTCACGCCCATTGTAATTATACCATCTTATGGTATGACTTAAGTCGTCAAGCTCGTCAAAAACATCATAACTGGAAATAAAATCACGAAGTGAAACAATGATAAAGTGGCTATCCATACTTCGTTTGTTTTTAATGACACATTGAGTAATTGCCTCATCCAATGCGTGTGAGGCAATTACTATTTTCTTTTTTAACATAGGTTAAAATTGATAATCAATGGCGTTTTCATCATTAAGTGGTGGAAAAGGAGTGATGTGCTCATGCCCATCCTTACTTAATTCCTTTCCATCGCTTCCGCCCTCTTTCCCATCACTGTTCAAGCCAAAAAAAATTTCAGTTACCAATGCTTCTTTTCCTACAGTCATTTTTTTCTCACCCTTATAAATGTAAATTCCTATAACTTGCTATTGTAAGGTCGTATGACCGCCAATTACTTTCCCACCAATTTTGGATTGTCCTCTCATGATGACCTCACCGTCTTCGTCCTCAAATATTATATTTCCAGAGACCTCAGAAAAATTATCTAGGTAGACAACCTGTTTTTTAGAATCCGTATGACCTATGCGTAAATCGCTAACCACTTTGCTATTAATAAATCTGGTTTCACTGGAAAATATTTCAAGCGTGCTTTCAAACTTTGTTGATGAAGCGTTCAAAGAACCTTTGATGCTGGCAGCATTATTAATGGTGCTTTGAATAAGACTGGCACTACCATTCACTTCTAGTAAATTGAAGTTCGCATTTTCGGCATTTAATACACCATTGACAATGGTTGCACCTGAAACCGTGGTTCCATTGACAGTTACCATACCATTTCCTAACAAGTTATCTACAGTTCCCTTACTACAGGTAACGCTGCCAGGTACAATATTACAAACACCTGCATTTACGGCGACAAATCCCCCTGCCATAAGTACAGCTGCAACCATTTTTTTTATACTAACTTTCATAAATAACTCCCTTATTATTAAAATTGGTTTATTAATTGTTCAAGATCATAAAGATGATTGCATTCATTTGGAGTAATGAACTTTTTTAAAGAGGGGATGCTTTGTTTTGCTGCAAGGTATTTTTTATCTTCTAAATGCGAGTGTTCAAATGACCCATCAATCCTTAAGATACCCGTACCCGTAAGGCCGGAAATTGGCAGTTGTCCCTGTAATACCCTGTGTGCATTAATTAAAGCAATACTTAATGCCATACTTGAGCTTTTGGAATCTTTTACTGAAAATTGTCCTTCGTCAGACTCGAGCATGTAAGCAATTGATCCTAGGCATTCCCAGGACTTTTTAATGGAAACCATTATTTCAATAATGCGGTTAAAATTATTCTGCAAGGCTGCCGCTATCTTTCCAGTAGCACTGACCAAAAAGCCATTATCTGGAATAATAGTTAGTTTGAACTCTATAACTAATCCCTTGCCGGACGCATCATAGGCAGGAATATTTATTATGGGAACTTGGTGCATATACAACCATGTAATATTAAAAAAATCCGTTAAAAGCCATGAGGAAATCTTTCGTTGCTCGTAACCTATTAATAATACGAGCATTGTATTAAAAAATTGAATCCATCATAACAGGATGAATTGGATGGCACAATATAATTGTGTGTGCCTATACGATATATTTGTAGTTCATTATTATTTTGAATAATAAGCTAGGAAACGTCCGGCTATTTAGTCGAATCAAGTAGGAGGATCCTCACAGCTCCGTCCTCTCTTAAGTGAGTGAGTATAGAATCGGCATGAAATCAAGTGTTAGGAAAAACTTATTTACAAGGTTTATATTAAGGTTATTTGGTGTAAGGGATAAATTTCACTTAAATTAAAAGATGCGGGTGTCTGTGCGCAGTGGACATGGTGTTGATTGTAGCTCATCCTTGAACAGACTTTCCGCAGCATCAGAATGGAAATAATTGAATTATTTATGAACATCTCCAGTTTTATTAGATTTTGAGAAAAAGATCACACAAAAATAAGAAAAAGATCATAGCAAACAAAACGGAAATCCTAGACTCTTGCTCCCAAAGCTACTATTTGGAGTTAAAAATGTTTGATGTGGATAGCGTAAATTCAGAGCAATTAGGTCATTTAGGACTTGTAGCTGATCGAGTAAGCCAAAGGAGCTTCCCCCTTAGCTTCTCACAGATCCGTACGTGAACCTCTCGATTCATACGGCTCTTATTGTACAAGTCATTTTACTATATTCCAGTGCGCAAATAGATCGGGTTGTCTTTCCTTTATCCCTTTCAACCACCTCGTTGATTTTCTATAGCTAGGTTTTAGCTTTTTATACTTCCTTTTTGCCCACCTAACCAAGGCAAAGTCTATTTGACTCGCCACACTACCCATTGCTGATTTTTGATATTTTCCGTAATAATTGAGCCAGCCATGTATCTTCGGGTTGAGAATATCTGAGATTGCTTCTAAGGTTTGGTATGACCATAGATGTATTTTCCAACTTTTTATCACATCACTAATTTTATTCCGAGCTTTCTTGCTAATTGCAGGAGTAAAACTTACGAAGAAGTTCCCCTTCCTAGCTTTAACAAGGCGTGGCCTGAAATTGTAACCTAAAAAATCAAATTGGATATGTTCATAATCACCCCTACGGGTGTTGTCTTTACAGTAAACAATTTTTGACTTCTCAGGATGTAATTTTAATTTACAATCATCCAGCCTTTCTCGAATTGATGTTAACAATCGCTCTGCCATGTATCTGGTTTTACAATGATAGATAACATCATCTGCATACCTCTCAAATGTTACAGTAGGGTATTTCTCTTTCACCCACGCTGCAGGCCAAGGAAGGTCGAAGACCGAGGCCTGTAGTCCCTGGTAGCCTTAGGGCCGGATGTTTTGCCGAAGGCAAAATATAAGGCATACGACAAGGCGTCAGTCATTGGGGAGCGCAGATTT
>JACCWN010000114.1 GCA_013697625.1 Legionella sp. | reverse complement strand
ACCTTTTAATGCCTCAATCGCAACGCGTGCTTTGAATTCTGAACTGAATTTTTTATTAGCCATTTTGAAACCCCTGATACAATAGTTATATTCTACACTACTGTCTCATTTTTGGGGTCCACTACTTTCTGTGCCTGCCGAAAATATATTATTATTCCTCTGGTGTTAAATAAATATTTCCTATATTATTCCTTATATATTTGGTTTTATTGATAATATTAATGCACCTATCAGATGTTTTTTGTTTTTTTAGTTCATTTAGATGGTTGGAAAAATCATATTTTAAGGCACTCTTAAAATTTATTCTATTAATTACAATTACGATTAATTTGGTAAATTGCACAAGTTTTGGCGCATTTTTGCTTCCTAAAAATCGTCAGGGTTTTGGCAAGGCAATGATTGTGAGTGATGAACAACAACTTCTTTTAAATCTTGTCCGCATTCAATTTGAAGACAGACCTGTTTTTCTAAATGTTGATAGTATTACCACATCCAATTCTCTTGCAAGCAGTGCAACTGCTGAAACGGCTTTTGCATCCAACCCTGGTCGAACTGTTGAAATAGACTCAGAGGGTTCCACTGCTTTTTCCCAAAGCTTCAGTATAACTCGGTTTTTTGGTTTTGAGTCCAGTATCACTTATTCTGATTCGCCTACTGTTTCCTATACACCCCTTCAGGGTGAGAAATTCATGCGTCATATATTACAACCCATTGGCATGGATGATGTTTATTTATTACTCTCTTCTGAATGGAGTCCTGAACGCGTAATGCGTATTGTATTTGCGGGTATAGGGACATTACACAATGAAAGTCAACTTTTAGATTCCGCTACCTTTGAAAAACAATGCCCCCCCGATAACAGTAAATTTGAAGAATTTGTTAAAATTTTAACAGTATTGGCCGAAAAAGACATTATATTTTTTAGCACACGTAAAATTGATCATGTGATTCTCCCGAATAAAGGTAGTAGATATAAATTTGAGGTAGATGAAAAATAAGTAAATTCACTCAAGTAAAGGTGCAATCGCATTCCAGATGGACCTTATTAGAAACTGGAGAACTATATGCTAAGAATAATTATTATAATAGTATCATTATGGTGTATGGCCGCATGGGCACGTAATCTACCTGTACTGCCCTCAAGAATTGACACTGCTCCTTTGAGTATGGATATTGCATCTCCAAGCACAACTTCTGAATCTACAACTCTAAATAAAAGATCTTTAGCTGTAAAAGCTGCATCAGCTCGAGCGTTAATAACTTCTGCAGGTTCAGATATTTATCCTAAAACCATTAAATTTGAACCCATTACGACTTTGGATATACGTGTTCGCAGAGGATATAGGCATTTGCCCCTAGTTAAAAAAATGTTCCAAATGTTAGGCATCAAAAAAGAAACTAAATTAATTCATCTAGTCGATAGTAATCTTTTAGGCGAATTTAGTTTAGAGGACAACATTGTAGCCGTACAACCTCGTTCATTTTTAAATATGCTTGACTATTTGTCAAATGGTGTAGAAGTTCCAAGAATTTCACTTGAAAAAGGTATAATCAAAACAATAAAATACAGCAATGGTGAATACTATAATTTAGCCGAAATTACCAAAGAATTATTTTGTGTCCATATGGCGACTCAAAAACCTAGAGACAATGTGAATGTTGCAGTGTATTACCGAAATCATTGGTTCTATATCGCTGATAATGATATTTCCTCGAAACGTACTATGTCTATCATACAACAGATTTTTAACATTTTGTCAGGAGCTACAGCTTCCTCAGCTTCAACACCGGTACTTACAATTCCTGTAAGATAAATTATCAGGTAATCATTTGGCACAGTCAAAATTTTAAACTGATGCACCTGATTAGAATGGGGTGAGCTCTCACACAACGGATGCGTTTGAGATCAGCTTATGAATAACGCTAAAAGTTATACCCGAAAAAATAAAAATTTGATGGACTAAAATCCAAACGAATCAGCCCAAAATTCCTTTACTTTCATCATCCGTACCTTATAATCTTTAGCATCCTGCTTAAGCTCTTCCAATCCAGACAGTAGCTTTCCTCTACAAGAAATTTTTTTAATGTATTGATTTATCTACTTCACTGTACTTTAATATAACTAACTGTAAATTACGACGTTTTTAATTAAAATAAAATTCATATTTTTCAGCCCGATTATTGGTCAAAAATTAATTTACCAGATCAATTATTGAGAAATTCTCTCTTAATTACATTGCTTAAATTTTGTTTTTAGAGGAATTATTATCAATATTTTTAAGATTTAAACAATGTGAAGCATCAGCATTTTATTTTTGTGGGAATTTACTGGTGATAATATGAAAATAATGAAAATAATTTATACATGATGTATTTTCAATAAGTTACATTCAATTTGGTGGTGTATCTTTCTTTCTGTAAATTCAAATAGGCCTTGTAAATAGAGCAAGCCAAGATTTATCCTTTTTGCGCAAACAAAAAAGGGGAATAAAAGATGGCTTGCGATGTGAATAGTAGCAAAGTTAATGGGATTATTGAACAACTTTGTGATGAAGGATTTGAGGGACTTACGGGTGCTGTTATTACATTATTAAACGAGGCTATGAAGCTTGATAGAACAAAGCACCTTCAAGCAAAACCTTATGAAAGGAGTGAAGAACGCCAAGGCTACTCT
>JACCWN010000017.1 GCA_013697625.1 Legionella sp. | reverse complement strand
TTTGTTTTGGAATATCAAATAATCACTATAAAGATCAAGCATATCCATTTAATTCCCTCCCTAAAATTAAGGACGGAATTCTAATGCTTTTTATTCAAACTGCAAGGGGCTGTGCGTAACATGAGTTATTAAAATTAAAGACCTTACTTTAAAACAAATTAATACAATAGATTTTGAAAGATTTACCCAGCTTATCGATATCCCACAAGATCATTTTACAAAAACTGATATTGCTCATCTTTTAACGTTGGCCAAAAATCCACAACTAAATGATGAAAAAAAATTATTTTTGCTTGATAAGCTAGGATTTTTAGCCGGCGAAACAATGATTCAAGACTTGATTGACTTATATTGGGCAAATACACACAACAGTGCAATAATTCACATGATAGTTAGAGATACACAGGCCATTTATCAAAATAGTTCCAAATTAGATGAATTACCAAAAATGAAAAGTCTTTTAGAAAATTTTTATCAAGATTTATTAAATGAAAATATGGATATTAAGACGATGCCTATTGTGATAAGAGGCTTTATTTCTCTTGGTTCAGCGAATGATGTATTGAATAAAAGTAATATAATTAATGCCCTTATAAATGCTAATAATTTAGATATTGGCATTAATTTATCTTTGAAAATTGCTTTAGCATTTAAGTCTCAAGAACTTGATGCTAAATACGTTCCAGATATAATTGGGCTATTGATACATGAAAATAAAATTGAATTAGATACATTATTTAGCGGTGCTATTGTTAGTAAGCTCAGGTCGAACGGTATTAATTCGATATCAGCTCATACTAAAGATTTAATCAGGAAATTCTTAAACTCAATTGAATATAAATTTGTAAATAATTCTGTAAAAAATATTAAAGATGAATATATTGCACCACAAAGTTTAGGAATTTGGTTGGAAGGATTAGCTTTGGTTTCGTCAAAATCATTTGATGATGCTAGTAAATTTATATCATTTTTTCTAAAATCAAAATCAGAAGAGGAACGAACTCAGTACCTTGTAGGTCTATCAGAAGATAACCTCATTGGTACAAAGAAAAAGTTATTTGATACTTCGCAAATAAACCTTAATACTTCAGTTGTGCCAGTATAATACGCTGGATGTGTTATAACTTCGTAACGAAATTATCTTCAGCCTTTGCCTTAACAGGCACGATAGGTTGTAAATGGGGCTGCCATTACCAGGTGACTGGTCGCTCTACCGAATCAAACCCTCTGCCTGCGGCTGGTAACTCACTGCTCTGCCATCCAATTCTTTGTTTGAAAGCTAAGCTATGAGGCCGAGCTTCGTGCCCTTAGGTGAGACACCATTTCATAATCTAGGAGACGTTGCTTTTTGGCTATATGAAGAGTTTGCCTTAAAGTCTCGTCATCCATAAATTTATTCCAAATATCATTAGTTTTTTTTGGTCAATTCTAACACTCTATTAACAAAATCTAATTTTTTATCTGTATATTTTTCACGGTCATATAAGTGTTCACGGATTAAGCAACTTTTATTCTGTAATTTCAGTTTTACTTCAGATTCAAATGATTAATATCAAAACAAAACCAACATTTTAATCAACTACCCATCCTAACCGTTCATTAATTAATCAAATAAGCAATCCACCAAAATGAAGAGCATGCTGATAAACAAAAAAACGCTAAGTTACGATGGCTTTGGGCAAAAAACTGCCGTGCTCACAGTCATTGGCAAGCTTACTTTTATTCTACTGTGTCAAGCCTTCGCTTCGCCAGCCTAAATCGGCAGACCTTGACATGGCAAGCTCATTCGTCCATTGACAGGTAAACCTTACCAGCCTCCCAATCCTCTGAGATCTCAATTAATACGCCTGTCACCAATCGTTCACAAGAGGCTGCATTTGGAAAAATACTGGCAATCCTGGTTCGTCGCTTTATCTCTCGATTAACGCGCTCAGCAAGATTAGATGTTCTTAAACGCCGACGGTGACTGCTTCTAAAGTGAAACACCGTTAAGCCCTCTGGAATCGCACTTTCCATCCATTGACTCAACTGGGGTGCAGTTTTCTCATATTTTGCCATCACCAATTTTAATTGTCGATCAGCTTCCGCACGAGTCGGTGCGTTAAAAATAATCCGGATATCTTCTGCTACCTCTTTTTTCATGCTTTTTTTTGGTACATAAGCCTGCGCGTTCTGTTGCAAGTGAAATTGGCATCGTTGCCATGGAACAGATGGAAAAACTGCCCGCAGTCCCGCCTTTAAGCCACTATGTGCATCACTCGTTATCAGCATTAAGCCATGCAAACCCCGTGATACCAGACTTTCTAAAAAGGCCCTCCAATGCACTTCTGCTTCCGAAAGAGATACGGACACACCAAGCACATGCCGTATACCACTTGTATCAATGCCATAAGCAACCAATACGGCTGAATCAACAACGCTCCCTCCTTGGCGAACTTTCTCGTAGCGCGCATCCAGCATCAAATAAATGTATTGTCCTAAGGGACGTGAGCGCCATTGCCCAAACTCTTCGTCCAATAATTTAGCCGACCGACTAACATCCATACTGGTTACTTCAAAGCCACACATCTCTTCTAATATCGCACTTACCTTACGTGTTGATACACCTTGTATATACATTTCTGCCAGCGACAAACTTAATGCACGCTCCGAACGAAGGCCGCGCTCAAGAAAAGATGGATAAAAATTACTCTCCCGAACCTGGGGAACTTGCAAGTTTAATGTCCCTAAACGGGTATTTAATTGCTTTGGTTTAAAACCATTAGAGTAACCATTGCGTGACTCCGTCCGCTCATAAGCTTTAGCATTAAGGTGTCGATCCCGCTCAATACGCATCGCTTCATTAATTAAAATTTCCACCGCACTACCAAGTCCATCCAATCCCTTTTCAGAAAGTACTTCTGCTAATGATAAAAATCCGGTAACATTTGATCCCATGGCCATTCTTTTAAACTCCTAGTCCTAAGAGAACCTGAAGTCTAACTGATGGCCACCTACCTAAGCCACTATCAAATTACAGAAGAAATGTTACACCACCTGTTCACGAGCCAACTTAGCCTTTAATTGCTCATACTCTTTTGCTAAGTCTGCATGTGAGCGTAAATAATCCCTGAAAATCAGCTTATTACACCAATGATCTGAATTATGTTCAAATATGTGGATATGGTGTGTTCGCTGTTCACCATAAGGAGGCATGCCTTTAACAAAAAACATTCTATTGGGATCAGGATTATTAGCCCAATATTCATACCCAAGCTTCTGTAGAATGGGTACTGCAAAGAGCTTCATATTCTCTAATGATTGAACTGCAATTTGAATATCAAGAATAGGTTTTGCAGATAAACCTGGAATAGCAGTACTGCCCACATGTTGAATATCAATAATTGTACTAAGAGGAAAAACTGATTTTAGCTTATCTATTTCGGCTTGTGCCAAATTAGGCCACTCCAAGTTATACGGTACAAGATTAACGTGATCTCTTTTTAAAACCTCAGGGGTATCACTTAAATAGTCTTCTGAAGTAATTGCCCAATGCTCATGTCCACGCCATTCATCATTTATTTTTAAATAACGAGGAGAGAAGCCTTCATAACGAAAACCATTCTTGTTTACTAATAGAATTGACCGAGTATTTTCTGGCTGTATATTGGCCTCTAATCGATGCAATTCTAGCTCTTCAAATACTTTTTTCTGTACCAATTTAAGACCAGTGCTCATGTACCCTTTGCCACTGTAACCTTTGATTCCATAAAAGCCTAGGAAAGCATTTTGAAATGCACCTCGAACAATTTCACTGACGTTAAAGACACCAACAATACCACCTTGCTCATCACAGGCCAGATAACTTTTCTGATTCGATTGTTGAAAGCGTTGCCAATATTCATCAAACTCTTGAGAAGTCAAAGGGGGTGTAACCCATGGGTGATGCAGCGATTGGCTATGAAGCATCGCTTTCAAGAATGCTTCTTTATCTTCAAATTGTAGTTCGCGGATAGTAATATTGCTCATAGCAATTTTCTCATTACAAAATTAGTCAACTTTACTCCGTGAATTTCAACCTGTTGTTCTTTCATAACCACAAACCCAGACTTTTCAAAAAACGGCTTGGCAGTAATGCTAGCAGCTGTAGAGATTTCTTTTAAATTTAATTCGTTTGCTTGCTCTTCTAATTTTTGCACAATAGTGGCAGCAATTCCCTGGCCTTGAAAATCTTTATGTACAAACAACCTATCTAAATAACCTTGCTTCGTAAGATCGCCAAAGCCAACTATCTGATTGTCAAATTCAGCCACATAAGAAATATTCTCTGGCAAGGTTTTCCAGCGAGGAGTAATTTCTGGTTTTACCTTAGGTGCCCATGCCTTTAATTGTATAGGCGAATAGTCTTTTGCATTTACAGCATGAATAGTATTTTGAAAAAGAATAATACATTCAAGAACATCAGTTTCTTTAAGATTTCTTAGTCGTATCGGTAGCTTCATGATTAAACCTATTAATGTTTCTGTTGATACACGGATCATTCTGAGCTAATTTATTAACTAATATGCGTGTAACCGATGCAACAAGGTCTTCTCTCTTGACTGATTTTTTATTATCGCTTGTGTAGTAAACTGCCACTATAATCGGAGCACATTTGGGAGGCCAAATAATTC
The DNA here is from genome assembly GCA_013697625.1 of Legionella sp. Lineage (GTDB taxonomy): Bacteria > Pseudomonadota > Gammaproteobacteria > Legionellales > Legionellaceae > Legionella. The sequence goes on along the minus strand of JACCWN010000017.1, from coordinate 11,799 downwards.
CAATATCATTGGTTGTTCCATAAGCAGAACCAGTTCCAGTTTTATCTGCGACAATCCAAGCCTTTGGAACACCCGCTCTAATGCGAAAATCCCCTGTTGTGGTAGCCTTTAACCACGATATTAATAGTTCCCGTTGAGGCTTGGCTAAAGCGCCTGTAAATGCTAACTTTTGTAAACTTTTTGCCATTGCCTTTGGAGTAGAACTATCATTCAAGCTAGCACGTCCGCCAGAGAAAGCTTCCTCTGGCCATCCATTATCTTGTCTAAATGAATCATTATGAATAGAGTGTGCAAAGACATTCATTTGTTCTAATCCCCCCATTTTTTTAACTAGGAGGTTCATGGCTGTATTATCACTATAACTAATCGAAGCAGCACATAACTCAGCAACCGTCATACCAGTCGCAAGATGCTTTTCAGTAATCGGGCTCCAATTTGTTAAATCCTTTTTTGTGTAACTCACTTTTTGGGATAAGAGGGAACTATCACTCATGCTCTTATTAAGAATCGTTGCAACGCCTATGACTTTAGAGGTGCAGCCCATAGGAAAGCGTTCATTCGCATGATATTGCAAATGTGTACCATTTGCCGTGTTAATAGCGTAAATACCTATACGTCCTCCTGAGGAGGCTTCAAGCTCTGCTAGTTTTTGCTGAATTGATGTTGATTGCACGTTCTTTTGCGCCACTGCAACCGAAGGTGCACAAGCGATGAAAAAAGGACTTGAGATAATTAGCAATATTGAGAGCCATTTTGATGGGGAATTTTTCATGTTGGTTACCTTCTCTTCTTGTTGCCATTTGTTATTATTACGTGCCCCATGGATCTATTTTCATCAAAACCTATGTAACCCTACCAGTATTGATGTCATTGCGAGGAATCGAACTGCGGGCCTATTGATTACAAATCTATTCTTGATTATTGACTCTAGAAGGTACATCAATCTATTCAGTTATAATAATGGTTCGAAATTTTATAATAATTTTATCTTATCCGCACCTGTTATTTATTCTTATTAATTTTAAGTTCCTTTGAGTTCATTGAATAACACCCTCAAAAAATCTATTGACTCCTCACACTGAACAAGCAAATATAATACATATATTAATCAAATTGCATAATTATTTTATATCAATTGATGCTTCTTGATATTGAATGTAACAATGCAAGGTAATGGATCAGCATGGATTTTATATTTATAAACACTCAAGAACTATCCGCATTAGATGGTCTTCCTTACGCCCAGCAAGTTGCTTACTTGAGAGGAATCAAACCTTATATGGATCGCAATACGTCCATTGTAGGTGGGATAAAACGTCGTATAAGTTACCAATCATTAACTGAAGCACTTTATGTTGAGCCTCATCAAGGCTTTACCTCTTCTGGCAGTCCAAGTCGTCAGCAATTACGCCGAATCATTAAAGGCCTTGAAAAGGCTGGCCTAATTGAGATCCAATCTGTTGATAAACACCTCATTTTAAAATGCCTTTTAGCCAACTCGGATAAGTCTGCCCAAAATAAAGCCGACACAAACCAGACACATTTTCCAGGCAGAGTAAATCACACAGTAAATGATGATATTACAGCAGATTATCAAAATAAATTACCAAAACCCGACATAGGAGAAAGGGTTAAACCCGACATACCTCATAACTCAGTAAAAGATCTTATTTGTTTAGGCGAACAATTTGAAAAATTTTGGGAAAGTTATCCACAACCTGCAGACAAACTTAGGGCCTGGCATGCCTTTGTCGAAGTAAATCCTGATGAGTTTCTATTTGAGCAAATGATGGGTGCGCTTAAGCACCAAATTACAAGCTATGAGCAATTACAAAAACAAGGTGCGTGGGTTCCCAATTGGAAATATCCAGCCAATTGGTTAGCTCAGAAAAGCTGGAATCATGCTGTCACCGTACCAATCGCAAAGGAGTTAAAAAATGAAAATAGCCAACGACGTCATGCAGCAACAAATGCTTTCGATGTCTTCTGGAACTCATGCGGTCAAGGCGCAGACCTCAACTTTGATGACCTCAGCCCAGTCTAGCACCAAGAATGAGGCGTCATCTGCATATGACATGCGAATTGATATCTTATTCACACGACTTGGGGCTATTTATGGACAACTTTGGTGGAATAATTATAGGACCGAGAATCTGTTGCTATTGGCAAAAAAAGAATGGTCTGAGGGTTTAAAGAAATTTGATAATCAAGTTTTAAAAGAAGTCCTGGTGATCTGTCGGGAGCAAAAAAACTATCCACCCATCTTGCCTCAATTTGTTGAAAGCTGTAGAGCCACTCAGGCACGCAGAATTATGCCTCTAGCAAAAGAGTCTGCAAACCCTTCAAACCTTGAAGTGGCAAAACTGCATATCGCCGCCATGAAGACGTTGTTAAATAAATAATAATAACCGGAGCCATACCATGCTAGTACTTACTCGACGTGTTGGAGAACAAATCTTCCTCGATAAAGGTCGAATTAAAATTAAAGTTCTTTTTGCCCGGAAAGGGAATATAGCCCTTGGGATTCAAGCCCCACCACATGTAGATATTGATAGAGAAGAGATTTACCACCTAAAGCAGGATAATGCGGATGATACCTCTATTGAATCCAATACCCTTCAAAACCGGGCATAAGTCTTATTGGAGCTTCTTATGTTGAAATTATCACTTTTTATTTCTCTCAGTTTGGTGGCTCTTACCAGTCAATCTGCCAATGTTACTCTGGTGAATCGATATGCCACTGTTGTTAATAAACCGCTTTCTGCTCAGATAAATCCGTTATTAGCCGTACAACAGCTCCATTTTCCTCAAGAGGTTCAAACCATAGGCGAGGCTATTGAATGGTGGTTGCGATACTCCGGATTTGCACTGGTTGCTAAAGACATACGATCAAAAAGTCTGCAAGCAGTCATGCAACAAAAATTACCTCAGATTGATAGAAATCTTGGGCCTTTAACTGTTAAGGACGGGCTAGAAGTTCTTGTAGGAAAAGGAATTTTTACCTTAATTGAGGATCCCTTGCTGCGCCAAGTGAACTTTCAATTAAAACCAACTGTTAAACCAAGGAGTAAAGCATGATTACTCGTCAATTCATCCTGACATCCCTCAGTATTGCAGGTATTGGTCTAATGCTAGTTGGGAGTTTTTTTGGGACCAAAGGCCATGTCGGTGGGAAAACAAAAGATACTGAGATCATTACAACCCAATTAAATGCCATTCAAGCGCAACTGGGAACCTTGCAAAGGCAAGCTATAAAGCCTCATGAGAAAGCCCAGGATTTTGATAAACTTGCCACATTGATTGAACAACTTAAGTCCAAAGATGACCACACAATCATTCAGCTAATCTCTGAGAATCGTGCTGAGTTATCCCAAAAACTTAATTCATTGCACGTGCTAATTAACTCGCTAGATAAAAAACAACATTCCCTAAAATATCTGCCTGTCACTGTACTGCCTTTTAAAGTCATAAGCATAGACAGCATCCAACAAGTCAGTGTGGCCACTGTGGCTTATGACTATAAAACCATTCCTTTGGAAAAAACTGATAAATTGGCCAATTGGACGGTCCTGCAAATTGATTTTGGTAAGCAGCGTATTGAGTTCGAAAACAGCAATAAAGAGCATGTTGTTGTAACCATGGAAGCTGGTGATCGAAATGCTTAAATATCCGGTATTGATGCTTGTTTTGTTGTCTTGTAACACAGCCAAGGCAGATTTGAATATCCCAGGTTTAAACCAGCAGCCTTTAAATGCTCTTGCGACTCAAGATCAAACATTGGCAAAAACAGGATTAACCTTTAACGAAGATGATCTGACCCCAGAGCAAGAGATTAATACACTCAAACTTGATGAAAGCCAGCTTCATGAAGCCAAAGTTTGGGGACTAACTTGTGATGAAGAAAAGCGCTATGTCTTGCTCATGCAGAACAAAAGTAAATTTTATTATGAAGGATTGAGACAAACGCCTCTTGATATTCTTGGGATTAATGCCAAAAATGATTCAGAGCGCAACCATTTTGCAGAACTTGCAGCAGCGCAGGAGGCGCAAAAGGTCAGCAAAAACATTGCATGGAATAATGCGTTTTATAAAGCCTACAATAATCTCTTTGCTCATGTGCCAGTTGTTGGAGATTTTGATCCTTCACCTTTTTCGCCCTACGCCCATCAACCGGTCCAACTAACCCCAGGGGATACACTCCATTTCTTTGTGAAAGAAACCGATGCCGTCAAAACCATTTTATTGGTGCTTGCTGAAGCAATTGAGCAAACACCGGATACACGATTAAATTTGATGTTGTTAGGCTTTGATGATGCTGCAATCCAGATATGGGCTAATAAATACCAACTACCACAACATCTTGTAAATAGCGGTCGAATTAGTTTGAGCCATGGTGAACAAAATTATCAGTCGCTCACGGTCACCAAGAAAACATCCCCCTTATTGTTACTTTCTAAAAATGGGCATTCAAGCATTGTAGATTTGGGGAAGTTTTAACATGAAAAAATTCTCCATTCTCTTAGGCATCACAACAATGATTACCTCTTGCTACGCTTTGCAAATCATTAATGTGAAGGAGTATATCAATAAAGCCCAATCCCAATTAACTGAAGAATCACTAAAACTTCAGGAAAAACTGGATGCACGATTACCAGTATCCAGTCAGGCAACTGTCGGAAAAGTAGAAAGCCAAAAAATTTCACTAACAAGCTTCACTCAATCTGTTTTTATCATTGGTGATGATGCCGTATCACGGCTATGGCTTAAAGACAACACAGCAAGATTAGAAGCAGCAAATGCAATGGGATTTGTTGCTAACATAACTGAAAGCCAGCACTTACAAACATTACAACAATTAACCAAAGCGCCTTTATTGCCTGCCAATGTGGACGATCTAATGTCCATATTTAAAGAAAGCCATTACCCCTTGGCATTTATTAAGGGAAAACTATGGCAATAAAGACTCAATACCCTAAAAAATCCAAAAGAATGATCATGAGTCTGATGCTACTTATTCTATTAGGCTGGCTCATTCTATTGGGTTGGGTTTTAAGTCTCTGGTGGTTTTCAGGCTTTGATACTGCTTTTAATTCAGTAACCCGTCTATCACAAAAACAAACAATTGCTGTTGCTGATTTTAATGATATTGCAATAGCAGAATGGTTAAGACGCATTCCTTCTTTGGAAATAAAGCAGAAGGCAACTCGAGCCAGTGTATTCGTTAAGAAAGAACTGAACACTTTACTTCCTGAAACAGGACAAGACTTAGGAGATATTGCAGAAGATGCGGTTTGTATCAGCAAACAAATTGGATTGCTGATAAGCCTTACGACTCAAGTTCTATTAATAAAAATATTCATCCTTTTAACAGCCATTCCGTTATTTATGTTGGCTATGGCCGCAGGTATGGTTGATGGGCTTAATCAACGCGCCATCCGGACAGCTTCTTTAGGGCGGGAATCCTCTTACGTCTTTCATCAATTAAACCGTTATTTCAAAGCAGGTCTTTTAATGTTGCTGGCCCTATGGCTAGCAATACCCGTAAGCATTACGCCTGCTTTTGTATTTTTACCCATCAGCATCTTGCTCAGTGTCATGGTTTCTGTCACGGCAACTCGCTTTAAGAAACATTTGTAAGGAGAAGAAATGAAACGATTGTTGTTAATGCTTATGTTGAGTCTGCCTTGCGCCATGTATGCCAGTGAAGAAGCCCTGAATCAAACTTTAGTCCGGGTCATTAATCAAATCAACGCCATCATGCCTTTGCTTGATGAAGCGCAAGACGAAATAGAACCCAACACTCGAATCCAACTGCATATCGAATCCTTTGAAGGAGCAGATGGCAAAAAACACACAGGACTTCGTAATGATTTACTGGTCATCCGCAACGCCTTGATTGATTACATCAACAAACCGGCTATAGAACCTAAAACCATTAAGCCCCTGTCACATGATTTTATAAGCAAGTAATCATGAACAAAATTGATATCGCCAAAACATTTGCAACAAGTTTCAAACAAGCCGCTGGAGATACTGCAGCCAGTGCCTACTCTGGTTGTATTCGTTTTATCGCCATCATGTTGGTCATCATTGCGGTGATGTGGTGCATCAACCATTTCATGGGGCAAACAGAAAAAGAGCAAGAAGGATTTTTAATTCTATTGGGCTCACGCTTAATCCGCATTGTTTTAGGATTTTGTTTATTCATTCTTATTTTAATCGTTAAGGGGAGTTAATTATGAAGGTCACAGTAAAACAATGGGGAAAACAATTGGTCTTGGGAATGATTGCTTTAAATTATGTCCCAGCACTATTTGCTGACAACTGGTTTCCGAAGATTTCCAATGCGGATGACATCAGTGATGGCAATAAAAGCATGATGTCTGTTACGGGTAATTACGTCAAGCAAGGCTTGGGGTTATTGTTGTTTATCGCAGCCGTCATGAGTTTTATCAAATTCATTACAACGGTACAGCATGGCATAGAAGAATCAAAGAAAAATGATGGTTCTATGGTTGCCTTTGGTACTTTTGCCGTCATGGGGATTACTTATCTAGCCATTAGTATTGTCGCAGGTTACGTAGGGTACAGCATGATTACTAAATTTAAGATTTAAGGGCCAACCCATGAACCAACCCTCATCACGGCATTTATCCCATGATTATGAGGCCTATAAAGGCTTAAGTTTAAGGGAATTATTTTGGATAGTGGTTATCACAACTCCATCCACGAGTCTGCTTTTTATTTTTGATTGGTCTTGGTATTGGGTATCCATTAGCTTGTGGCTGTGTGGGATTTTTAGTTGGTTTTATTGTCTCCATAACCTTATGCCCTAAAGGTGTCGCCGGTCTGAAAGCGGGCAAACCTCATGGTTATTTGATGAAGCAAACCATTCAGGTGTTAACCCAGTATGGATTAAGGCGTTCTCCTTATCTACACCATGTTGGCCCATGGCAAAAATCTAAAATTGTGAGGAACCATGTTTAATTACTGGAAAAAAGTAGACAGTTTAAACCACATCAATCGCTTGTTACTTGCATTTGTAACTGTGCTCATTTTAATGGTGGCAGGATTAATTATCACCCTTGCAAAACTGCCTAAGCACTTTGAATTTTGGCTCACACCGGCTATGACAATCAATGGCGGTTTGATTAAAGAAAACCAAGTTCCAAAAGAATACGTCCAGGGCTTTGCGGCCACTTTATTACCTGCCTTAAACACCTGGGCGAATACCGGAAAAACTGAGTTTACTAATAACCTTGCCAGCTTTCACTATTATTTTACACCGCGCCATCAGCAATTAATGGAAAAAACTTTTGTCGCATATAGAGAGGCTCAACTGTTTAACCGTATTCAGATGGCAAGCCTGTATCGTTTTATGGAAGAGGGTGATGTCAAACCTCTTGACGATAATACTTGGGAAGTGCATCTGGTTTTGCGCATTACTCAACGATTAAAAGACGACAGCCCCATGGTCATTGCCGATAAAGTGGTTGATTACCATATCCGTGTGGTTAAGGTAAGCCTATCGCGTTTGCAAAATCCTTTTCAACTAGCCCTAGACGGGTATACCCAACAGGAAACCCTGGTTAAAGATTTGTTAGCTACCCATGAAGAGGAAAAACGACATGAAGAAGTTTAGATGGTTATTGGCTTTAGTGGTGACTTGGAGTGTGCAGGTATTTGGCTTAGATGCCGAACATGTATTGTGGGATAAAACCCCCATTCCAATAGATTTATCCCTAAATGAGGAGAGGTTGGTTCATTTTCCGCAAGCAGTCAGCATTGTAGACAATGAGGCCGGCGACAAAATATCAGTACTCAAAGTTCAAGATGCTTTATATCTTAAAGGGAAAGAGATCTTTGAAAATAAACGGCTGCTAGTACAGCTTATGCCGCAAGGTGAAGTTATTATCCTTAATCTTTCTACCAAAGAAAAAAGCGATGCTATAAAACCGGTAGAAATTCTGCTCGAAAGTAAAGAAGAAGCCACAAACACCTCACAAGATCCTGCCAATAACTTTGATATGAATGCAATCACCTTAACTCGTTTTGCAATCCAATCCTTATACGCACCGCAAAGACTGTTAGTTATGCCAGAAGGTATAGGCAGAACTCCGATGCAAACCAGACGACAAATCAATCTTTTTTATGGCGCAAGTATTGAGGCAAGACCACTGATTTCATGGCATGGAGGTGCTTTTTATGTAACTGCAGTGGAGTTGAAAAACTTGTTAAACAAGGAGGTCGTTATTGATCCACGGCTTATGGTAGGCAATTGGCAGACAGCTACCTTTTATCCCACAAATACACTGGCACCCCGAGGAAAGGACGATACCAGCACGGTCTTTTTAGTTTCAGACAGACCTTTTAGTACTGCATTAGCAAACAGTCGAGGGTATACACGATGAAGAAAAATGCCGGATTAAAAGTATTAACGGGTGCTGTAGTTGGTGTAGCTGCCTTGATTTTTATAAACAGCAACCATCATTCAGCAGAGCCCGCCAAACAACACGAAGACCCCAATAATCTAAATGAGGCCATTGCCAGCCAGTTTAATGACAACATCCGTGATGTTGCAGCACGACTGCAGGAAACCGAAAAAAAACTTACCAGCCTTGAGTCTGAAAACAAGAATCTCAAGCGACCCAATAACAATACCAATCCTGAACTTATTAAGGAAATCAATACACTAAAAGAAGAGTTGGCCTCCTTTAAAACTCAACAGACTTATACAGTAACTGGCGAGACAGTCACTACCTTACCAAAAGAAAAGAATATTATAGATATCGATCTTTTATTAATGAAGCATGAAAGCAATCAAACTGAGTTGACCTATTGGGAACGATTGAAAGACAAACATAAGGCACTTACTCAAGCCAAATCAGATACACCTAAAGCCCAAAGCAAATCTATTCCTTATTACACCATTCCAGCAGGATCAGATCTTGGCCGTACTACCTTGTTATCTGCTCTGATTGGTGAAGTTCCAGTTGAGGGAAAATTAATGCAACCGCTGTTTCCCTTTTCCGCCATTATTAATCGCGGCGATCTAATGGCTGCCAATGGCATCCCCTTGCCGCCAAATATTTCAGGCATGAAAGTGAATGGCTATGCCATAGGAGTAGGCTCTTTTCTCGATAACATCAGTTGTGTCCGCGCTTATGTGACTTCCGCCTTATTCGTATTTGATGATGGGCATTTCGTAACCGTTGGCAAAGAGCAGATGACCGGAACTGCAGAGATGGTGAACAACGAAAGTTTAGGCTATTTGACTACGGCTTTTGGCAACCCCTGTATTAAAGGTCAGTATTTCACCAATGCACCTCGAGTATTAACAGCCCTTGTCGCAGCCGATGGTGTTAAAGGGTTTGGTAACGCCCTGTCCCAATGGCAAATGACTTATACGGCCAATGCCAACGGTGCTGCCGAAATACCTACAGGTTCCCTGGGTAAATATGCCTTGGGCGGTGCCTTGTCGCAAGGAACAGCAGAAGCTACAGACTGGCTCAAAAAACGCATTCAGGGCAGTTTTGATATGGTCTTTGTACCTGCCTCAATAGGATACAAACCCACACAACTTTCATTTCATATCACACAAACCATCAAGCTTGATAAACAAACCAAGGGGAGAGTATTGGATTATGGCCATTTACAACAAACTGTACACGATTTTAGTCTTAGGTAGCACACTGGTTTTATGTGCCTGTGCTTCAAACTCAATTAGCTCTACTGCCATACCTGAGGGAGGTTTAACTGTAAGCCAAATTTACCAACAAAGTATGGGCGAACCCATGCAAAGCTGGTCAGTAAAGCAGATGCTAGCCAAACCGGTTCATTATGCCGGATATACCCGTGATGCATCCAATGAGATTCAAAACTTGTTCAAACCACTGGATAACCCGCAAATTCCAATTTATGTGTTTCCCCATGTGACTTTAATTGGTGATGAGCAATTACTAAAACCAGGCTATACCACAGGCTTTTTTCTCTATAAACAAAATCAGTTTGCCCTGGCTTCTGAGCAGTATTAGGAAATTTTATGAACGGTTTATTAAATCAAATCAGCGATTGGTTAGTAAGTAAAAAAAGTGCGGGAGCCCTTACTAAAAAGAATATCCAGCAACGATTTATAAACCCCAATCCCTCATTTTCAGATCAACTGGCTATTGTTGATTTTTGTGATGAACACAATATTTTCTTACTAAACGATGGGATAAGCATTGGTTCTGGGTTTGAGCTTGCCAGCGTTCCTGCAGAAGCCGCTTCACCTACACACCTTGAATCTGTTTTTAATAAAATCAGAGATACCTTTGCAGCCGTTGTTCCCTTACACAAAGATGATCCTTGGATCATGCAAATGTATGTTAATGATGATTACAACTTAAAATCGGTTTTTCGCCACACTGAAAAGAGCATACACCCTGATATAGCCAAAACCCCATTTACACAAGATTATCTGTCACGCCTTGATGATTTGTTTACCAAGATGACAAGGCCTGAAGGGTTATTTATGGATCCAAAAACCGATATGCCTTATCGCGGTAGAAGAAGACGTGTGCGAGTCTTATTTTATCGGCTTTATCAACAGACTCGAACCACGAGAGAACAGGCTGTTATTGAGCACCAAGAAGTCATGGCACAAATAGAAAGCAAGCTGAAATCCCCAGGCTTACAACTTAAAAGATTAACAGGGAAGGACTTCTATCAATGGTGGGTTCGGTGGTTCAACCTTCATCCTGAAGATTGGTTAACCCAGTTTCCTTACCCAGATAAAAAACCAGCAGGCTTTTCCTTAAGTCAGGCCGTCTTTTTTAATGAGCCTCAAAGCAATGAACAAGGCTTTATTTTTGATGGATACCAACACCGTATTTTGTATGTAGACGGATTAAGAGAAACTCCAGAAATTGGACTACTTTCTCGTGAAAAACCACAAGCCAATCCCAAACATCGTTTTGCACTGTTAGATAAATTACCCGAAGGTGCAACTTATACGATTCAAGTGACTTTCAGCAATGATGAAGCACTGGATACCCATTTAACGCGATTAGAAAAGGGAATCGTAGGGACTAGCCTAAAGCCGCAACAAGTTAGAGATGATATTAAAACCGCGCGTGATGAGTTATCCATGGGCAATCGTCTTTTCTGGGTCAATCAAGCTATATTCTATCGTGCCAAAACCAGTGCAGAGACTATGCACATTGAAAAAGAATTAAAAGAATTATTTATTGATGTCAAAATGCCACTCATTCCTTCTTGCTACGACTTGCATCCTCTAAACAGCTATCTCAATGCCTTACCCTTTAACTTTATTCCACAGTACGCCCGTCAATATTTGCGTTTTGACCGCCTGATGTACGCCTCAGAACTTGCAGCTTTATTGCCTGTTTATGGGCGCAATCAAGGAGCAACTCATCTACCTTGTTTTACTTTTTTCAACCGTTTAGGCGAGCCCATCCTATTTGATGTGTTGCATCATGATTTTATCAGCCAAAATTCCCACATGGCACTTTTTGCCAACTCAGGGGCTGGAAAATCAGTGGCAATAGGATGGATGATTAACTCCCTGATGGCAACAAAAAATGCCCGCATTGTGCTGTTTGAAATGGGTAATTCATTTGACCGCATGCTCCTTCATGCCAAATCTTATGGCAAAAAAACCAAACAATTACTATTAAGCAATAAAAAAGGCGAGGCAGTACCCTTAAACCCTTTTTGTGAAGCCTATAAAGCCTTACCAGAAATCACTGAAAGCTTAAATGAAGAACAAGCTAGCCAACTGGCCCAAAAAATAATGGA